>JBBSHP010000693.1:0-3623 GCA_038232555.1 Bryobacterales bacterium | reverse complement strand
GGCGGCTTAATATCGACCAATTGCAAAAGAAGCAAGCCGCAAAGGAATTGCAGACTGCTGCCGAAGTGCTCCCCCGAGCGGCCCGCGAGTGTTATCGGTGGCTGCTGTGTCCTGTCCAGGAAAGGCCGACCGACGCCAAGCCCACAATCGAGGCTTTTCCGGTCAACACGACCGGAGGATCAGTGGGGCGTGAGATGGAGCGGGTGTGTATCGAGAACGAACTCGTCATCAACACTTGGTCACCGATCCATCTGCGGACGAAACTGAAAGACCTTTATTGGAAAGAAGGGCAGCCAACAGCTGGGGCGATGGCCTTCTGGGAAGATACGCTGCGTTACCTGTATCTGCCTCGGCTAAAGGACCGCGAGGTACTTGCGCAAGCAATTCGTAGCGGCGCGGCCAGCCGGGACTTTTTCGGCACGGCATACGGCCAGCATGACGGCGTTTTTGAAGGGTTTAAGCTCGGCGGCGAGAGCATCCAAGTTGACGACACCCTGCTGCTGATCGAGCCTGTGGCGGCTGCTGTCTATGAGGAAAAAACCAGGCCTGTGGCCTCGCCCATGCCACCTGAGCCGGGGCAGCCGGTTCCAACGCCCTCTCCCGGTCCCGTGCCGCCTATCACGCCTGTTCCTGGAGGGGCACCAAAGCCAAGGTCTTTCCACGGCACAGCCGAGGTCTCTCCAGCGACGGCCAAAATGCGGCTGGTTCAGCTCGCGGAGGAGATTGTATCCGTGCTTGGGTCCGACCCAGACGCGACGGTCAAGGTGGTGGTGGAGATTTCGGCCGAGTTTCCAAACGGAGCAAAAGACACCGTAAAGCGCGCCGTTTCAGAAAATGCGCGGAGCCTCGGTTTGAAAAGCGCGGATTGGGAGTGACAGGGCAGAGCCATGAGGATCACGTCCCTCCGGATAGAGAACTTCCGATCCATTAAGTCTCTCGATATGCGCGATCCAGAGCCGGGTCCAGCCGGTCGCTCCGCCCTACGCTCGCGGAATCGTTCGACCCCATATCCAGTGAGTGCGACCAGGTATAAGAGGCCAGGGCCTGCACCTGGCTCCGCAAGCGCCGGACGCCAGTGCTTTTCGGAGTCCCTAAAACCACGCTAAAGCGCCCCATATGAACTGGACGGCTCTCTCCAAACCGCTGCTGAGGCTGGGACTGCAAGTGGCTTTGGCTGTTGGAGCCTACTGGTTGTTCGGTAGGTTCGGCGAGTTTACCCGGCAAGATGCCGAAGGTCTGAGCACCCTGATCCAATTGATTGGCAGCCTCTATGCCGTCGTGTTCGCATTTGTCATCTTCGTCATCTGGGGACAGTTCAACGATGTCGAAAACTTTGTGATGCGGGAGTGCAATTCCCTTAACGACCTACTCCGGTTCAGCCGCTCTAAGTCGCTGGTTGGGCTCCCCCTAGTTCTGTCGGGATCTAAAAGGGCCGGAGTGCCAGATTCCCTTCGATCGGAACAGTTGCGACGACCCATCTACGATTCGCTGGTGGTCTAAGCGGACCACACGTCGGAGAAGTAGCGGTTCGCAAAGCGCGAGTTTTGTCGGGTTATAAAAAGGGGTGAACGTGCCAGATTTGGTCCTGCGTAATAGCGATTAAGAGGGGCAGCACGGACCTCTTGAGTTGGAAACGCATGCTCGTTTAGCTGGCGTAACATGCTTTAATCCAGACATTTACAAGCATACGCCGGGCTGACGCACGTCCTTTGGGTTGACTCAGGGGCGACGTGAATATGTGGAAATGGCCAATACTGTGGCCGAAGGTTTGCCGGCCCAAACACTCCGAAGCCCGTAGTTTTGTCGCGTTTAGCCCACAGAATTTGGCTGTCTCGAGCCCGCTATCTAATATCCATCGCGGGCCTTCAGGGAGGAAGTATTGCACGACGCTGCCGTCGGTTCCTGAGCATAAGTAGTTGATTCGATGATGTTAAACAGCCAGCCCAACACTGCCGCTCACCCGATCTCGATGGGTGGACTGCCCATCCCATCGTGGAGCCGAAGAACTAAATCTGGCGCGTTCGCCCCTTTTTATGTCTCGACAAAACTCATCCTTCGGCGCTCGCCCGAGGACAAAAGCGACGGATCCGTGCATATGTACGTCAAAATTTCTAGATTCGTGACACGAGCGGCAAAATTTCCAGCCGTACTCGTTTACTTCTCAAAGACCTTTTCGACGTCGCCAACCTTCTTTTGTACCTTACCGCCGACCTTCTCCGCAGTTCCCTCATCCTCGAGATCAGGGTTATTGGTGGCTTGGCCCAGCTTCTCTTTTACCGCGCCTTTCAGTTCGTGAGCCTTGCCTTCTAATTTGTCTTTTGCGCTGTCCTTCATGGAGTGCTCCTTTGTAACCGAAGAAGGGCGAGCACGTTGATAGCCCACAGCCTGGACGGTCGAGAGAGACCCTTTGGCCAGCATGCCGATCCTCTCCACAGTGGATCAAAACGAATTGAAACCTCCCTACTCATTGCAGTACGTGCGATTTTCCGAGGCACGGTTATTACCCCCGACAATGTTCACAATCACGGCGTTGGGATGCCGCCGCCGTCGCTCCCCGCAGGGCTCGGAGTCGAATTACAATGAGGAGCTATGTTTTCGAAACGAGCGAATCCCATCCCTTCTTTGGGTTCTGTGCAGAATTTGGATGCCCTCTTCGATTTAGACGTGCTCGTTCTGTTCAAACATAGCCCGAGATGCGGGGTCAGTTTGTCGGCTTATCGTGAAGTGGCGCGATTAGAGAAGGCTCGGCCCGCGACAACCGTACCCATGGTTTCCGTGCGTAGCGAGCGCGCTTTATCGAACTATGTCGCTGAGCGCACATGTGTGCCACATGAATCTCCGCAGGTTATTATTCTCCGCGCCGGAGAAGTTGTTGCTGTGATCTCCCATTGGCAGATTGATTGTGAGGCTCTGGCCGACTTACTGTGAGCATTGCACCCCTGAATTAAACCGTTTCAGCGATATTCCCACCTTTCGCCAGATCACGCATCTTAGATGAAGTGCCCCATGCCGTGACTGTGTGTAATCGAACTCCTCAAGTATTTTCACCCGCGCAGGTGTGCTTCCCGGATGCGCCCGCTCGATGGTGTTCCGCTCACGTTCCTCAATCTCGCAGATCTTGCAATCTGGCAGCCCGTGCTGGAGACGTTCTGTACTCGAAGCGTTCACCTGCAACCGCGCCCACTCGATGCTGAGATAGGGATGTGGGCCGGCATCTGGACCGCACATCCGTTGTCCGCTATGTGCCTGGACGCGCCTTCTGGCGTGACTCAGGAGCAGTCCGCCGTCCCCGAACGAACAAGCGCTTAAGGCGGTTGAAGGGTAGTCGCTGACGTTTGCAAGCTACCACTGAGCCGCGATGACTTCCCCAGACTTGTCAGTGCGCAATGTTCATAGGTGAACATCAGCAGTTTTCACAGCGGCAGGACCGGCCGAGCGGAGTGTCTGATATTGGTGGAGTGGAGCACTCGGTCGAAGATCTGCAGTCTAGTGTGACATCATTTTCATGAGGTCACTTCAACTCCATGGCCAACCCAGATACTTCCGCCTCTCGCGCCAGCTTGTTGCACACGCACGATTCGCTTGAAGCAGGTGCCGAGCCAAACGATATGGGGCAGGAGCTG
>JBBSHP010000692.1:0-3624 GCA_038232555.1 Bryobacterales bacterium | reverse complement strand
TTTGGTCCCAAGCTGGACCAGGCACTCGGCATGATGCAGGATCGCGCCAGGCAGGGCATCCGCTTACCGGGTTTCATCTCAGCCGAAACCATCGCGCAGATGAAGCGCTTCACGGCTCCCGAGCCTGCGCAGAACGTGCTGGTGACCTCGCTCGCTGCGCGGCTCCCGAAGCTGCAGTCCCTGGCTCCCGCACAGCAGGCCGGGATGCTTGCGGACGCGGAAAAGATCGTGCGCGAATCCATATATCCCGCCTATCGACGTGCGGCCGACGGGTTGGCCACGGTGAATGCAAACGCCCCCAACGATGCTGGTTTGTGGCGGCTGCCCAAGGGCGCTGAAGCTTACGCTTTTTTCCTGCGGCGATTCACGACGACCAGCCCTGACCTCAGATCAGATTCACCAGAAGGGTCTGGACGAAGTGGCTCGAATCGAAGCGGAGATGGACAGACTGTTCCAGAAGATCGGTTATCAGACCGGGTCCATCGTCGATCGCTATCGGAAGCTGGAAGATGACAATCTGTACCCGGCGGGTGGCGATGTCCGCGCTCGCGTGCTGGCCGATTACGAAAGGACATTCGCGAGAACAATGAGCGATCGCTTCAAGCATTTGATCGAAGGCCGAAAGCGGCGTGTATTGTGCAGCGCATTCCGGCCTTTCAGGAGGCGAACGCTGCGGCGAATTATAGCGCTCCGCCGCGGGACGGATCGCGACCCGGAATCTTCCGGGTGCCGCTGCGTGGGCCGAACTTCAGCCGTCCGGGGATGCGGACGCTCGCGGCGCACGAGGCGATTCCCGGCCACCATTTCCAAATCGCATCGCAAGTCGAGATGACGTCACTCCCTGGATTCCGCCGGCTCAATCCGTTTGGGCCGATGTCGGCGTTCACTGAAGGTTGGGGGCTGTATGCGGAAACGGGTGGCGGGGGAACTGGGCTGGTATCAAGACGATATTCCCAGCGACCTCGGGAGATTGAATGTAGAGCTGTTTCGCGGCAAGCGGCTCGTAGTGGACACCGGTATCCACGCGCAGCACTGGACGCGCCAACAGGCCATTCTATACGGCATTCAGCAGAGTGAAATCGACAGGTATGTGATGATGCCGGGCCAGGCCTGCTCGTACAAGATTGGACAAATGAAGATACTTGAATTACGGGAAGCAGCGAAGCAGAAGCAAGGGGCCAAGTTCTCGTTGAAAAGCTACCATAATGTGCTTCTTGGCCACGGCGCGATGCCTTTGACGTTGCTGGAACGGGTGGTTCAGAACTGGGCCTGAGTTCAGGCTAGGGCTGGAATTTGGCTCCCTGGGTCGCCCGGTCGGACGCCGCTCAGGAGACCAGCCTTTTATAAGGTCTTACGACCGCGTTTTGGATCCCATGCATCCGGATCGTCTGGGGGCGGAGAGTTGGCGTATTCCAGCAGCAATGGTAAGCATCCGATGAACCCCTCTGGCGGATGGGTGAGAGATTCCGACGAACATTCAGCCAGTTTTGTGTGATAGCCTATCGGGAACGGGCTGTCTCGGCCCAGCGATGCGGCAGCAGTTCGTCCAGCCGCTTCATGGGATGATCGGCAATGCGCCCGAGCACATCCTAAAACCAGGCAAACGGATCGATCTTCACTAGTTCGCACGAAGTGACGAAGCTGCGCAGCACCACCGCTGTCTTGCCTCCGTTGTCGCGAAGCCGCGCAGCGACCGCTCGGTGGCGTTGTTGTCGATCGCCAGATCGCCGTCTCCGCAATAGCGCGTGAGCGCCGTCCAGTTATTCAACGTGTAGGCAATCGCCTGTCCCGCCTCGCTCTTCGGCAAAACCTGCTCGCGAATCGTCAGCAGATATCCATGCAACTGATTGAGCATCGGTCGCGCACCCTGTTCGCGCGCCAGACGCAGTTCTTCCCCGCGCAACCCGTTCTGCCGCGCCACCTTCTCCACTTGGTCGTCGGGACCGTTTCCGGAATCATTTGCCTTCGACAGATCCTCGATATTCACGCCCCGGGTCTTGAGTTCCGCCTCGAACAGCGCCAGTTGTTCTTCGGTAATCTGTTCGCTGCGGCGTCCGCTCCTTGCGGCCAGCAACTGCCGCAGCAGGTTCTCCGTTTTGATCCGGCGCGCTTCGGAGGGCCTAGCTGCGCGATCAGGTCGAGCACCATCTGTTGCAGAACATCCGCGCTCTCGGGCAGTTGTTTGCGGTCGATGGCCACTGAAACAATCATTACCTGGAATGTTTCTGAATACCACAAGAAAATACATCGAATCGTAGTCGATTATGCGGCTGCGGCAATGTTTCTCCGGTAGCGCTTCCGCCGCTTCGCCTGGCTCAGATGGATACCGCTCAACAACGCTCCCAACCCTTGCGCCGTGATCTCCCGCCGGCGCTCGCCGTGGTCTTCGAATGGCATCGCATAAGTGCCTTGTTCCAGACGCTTGGCCCAGACCGCGAATCCGTCCCGGTCCCAGTACAGGATCTTCACCCGGTCTCTGCGGCGGTTCCCGAACACGAATAGATGTCCGGCGAACGGGTCCAGTTCCATGGTCTGCCTCACCAGCGCCTGTAATCCGTCGAAGCTCTTCCGCATATCGCAAGCGCTCACGCATAGATAGACCCGCACACTTGCCGGCAGGCAGGTCATGCCCGTTCCCGCAGAACCGTGAACACGGTACGCAGCGTCGCAGCGTCCACTCCGCAGGGAATGCGTAGGCGCTGGCCCGCGCCGAGTTCCAGTTCCAGCGATGGGCCGGCGTTTCCGGCCGACCCATCGGTCGATACCGACGCGAAGCTCACCGGCGCTTCCCCACTCAGCCGTTTCCTCCAGGAATAGAACGACTGCTCAGTCAAGCCCCGTTCAGTGCAAAACACACTTACCGACTGACCGCTCGCGGCCTGTTGCTGAACCAGTTTCCTCCAGTACTCGCTTCGCGCCATGGCCGTCTTCGAACCGTTTGCTGGTTTCATACAGATCTACTATCCGGCACATCGGGCCTGTTAAACCAGAGGGGTTAATAGGACGCGTACTCTTATCCAGGGATCTTGCCAAGATCCCGCACAAATCGCCCGAGGCCATATAGCGTCTCAAGGATTATGCGAGGCCAATTGCCTGGGATTTTGCTGAGCAAACGGCGGCCTGAGTCCCTTTATATAGGCCCGACAAACCGAAGACGTGCGAAGCGCTCATCCATCCGGCGGCGTTCGACAGCGACGGAGGGCGAGCTACGTGTACCGGCATCTCCGGAGCATCGAAGCTCCCAAATTTCCATCGCGAGCGCTCGGGGAGCTAAACTTCGGTAAAGGCAATGTCCCTCGGCAAGAAGCCACTTTCGGATACGTATCCTCCTCTCATACGGATAACCGTTGGGACCATTCCCGCGGATCACGTGCATTTTCAATTCAGAAAATCCTTTCGCATCGGGCGTGTCGAGGAGTGCGAAGTTTGTATCAAGAATGAATTCGTCAGCCGCAGTCATGCGGAAGTCACGTTCGATAACGGCCAGTGGTGCGTACGAGACCTTGGCAGCAGTAACGGTATCTATCTTGATGGGCAGCGTGTGCAGAGCACACCGGTCTTGAGGCCCACGACGATTCGTTTGGGTGTTTAAGGGCCGGTGCTTTGTCTTGAAGTCGAAGAACC
>JBBSHP010000691.1:0-3625 GCA_038232555.1 Bryobacterales bacterium | reverse complement strand
CTGGACGTCCAGTCCGGCCAACGCCCGAATGCTGAATTGGGTCTGAAGCGCATGGTAGGTGGAACTGCCGGACGGATTCGACCTGTTCAACAGGTCCAGGTATTGCGGATAAGGACGCAGTGCCTGCGCAACCGATCCCGTGAAATCGGGATAGGGTGACACGATACCCGCAGCGATGGCTTGCGGTGAGTTGAACGGTCGAGTGAGCAGCGTCCCCAGGCTGAGGTAGCTGGGGTTGAGCTCATTGAGACGAACCAGCCCGCTGCCGAGGCGCGTGCCCTTGGTGCCGAGATAGGTGATCTCCAGGTTGGTGCGAGGCAGGAGCTCACGCTCGACGGTGAACGACCAATTTTGAAAATAAGGCGGCCGGCCATCGTTGCGAAGAATCGGGCGCAGGATGGCTCCGTTCGCAGCGGTAGGGCTGATCACGGGAGGCCGGACATAGTTTTGGGGAAAACCGTTGTTCCAATTGAACCCGGGCGTGACGCCCGAGTCCGTGCTGGCAAAAGTGGGGTTGGCGCTAAAGCCCGAACTAGAACTCAGGGAGTCGCGCAGACCCGCGTTGGCATTTCCCAGGGCGTAATAGATTCCGTAGCCGCTGCGCAGCACGGTCTTATCGTTGAACTGGTAAGCCAGCCCGAAGCGCGGGCCGAAAGCCTTGAAATAGATATCCGCGAAGGAGGTTCTGCCATTACGGCCAGGGCCGTCGCCGAGAAAGGCAAGGGCACCGAGACGGCCACCCGCAGCCGCATTCGGTATGGTGGGATCAAAAGTAGACAGGTTGTTATTCTTTTCCGTACGAGGGAAGAAGATGTCGTAGCGGAGCCCGTAGTTGAGCGTCAGCTTACGGGTTACCTTCCAATCGTCTTGTGCGTAGAACGCCGCGTACTTGTAGCGATTGCGCGGATAATACGCGAAATCGCGGAGTGTCCCGCTGTCCACTGCCCCGAGCAGGAAGCTGGCAATGCCGTTGCCTGAGTTCGGAATTCCAGGCTGTCCCGTCTCCAGAGCATTGAACGCAAACACGCCGTTCGCTTGATAGATGTCGATTCCATTGGTCTCCATGAACCTGAGATCGGCACCGAATTTCAGGCTATGGCCTCCCCGGATGATGCTGAACGCCTCATTGAGCTGAAACGAATTGTTGGTCTGCAACGTGCGGGAATTGCAGTTGCTGTCGCCCAGATGAGCGTAACCGGATGATACAAAGTCGAGACACGGGAACGAATTGTTAGGCCCGTTGTTGACCCCCGTCAGACCCAGTTGCGCAGGCCAGTTCTGGTCGACGCTGTAGTTGGCGATGGTGGTCTTGAAGCGCGTGAAGCCAAGTGTGACGTGGTTCAGAATGGTGGGTGAAAAAACATAGTCGTGCGACACGCGCGCCCAATGATTCCGGCTGCCGGTGGCGCGGGCGGGTGTCGCGGGTCCTGGAATCAACTCGGGATCGAGCGCATCGAGCGCATCCTGATAATAATAGCCACTCAGCCGGTTTCGATCGTTGAAGGAGTGATCCATCTTGATGTTGTACTGATTCGAGTTGGTAGCTCCGCGTCCGACACTGGTGAAATTGTTGAACAGGCTGTTGTTGGTCGGAGTTGGCAGGACGCTTAGGATCTTCTTGGCGATGGGGCTGATGCGGTTGTCCGGAATGCGATTGTCTTGGAAGGGCTTGCGAACGATGCCGGTGGGCGTGCTCTGAGCGTTGTCCGGGTCGTAGATGATACCGCTAAAGCGGGAGAAGTCACCGGTCCGATAATCGAGGGGGATGATGCTCTGGAGAGAATTGGGCGCACCCTGCCGGTACCGGAACCCGCTGTACACAAAAAAGAAAAACGTCTTGTTGTGGCCGTTGTAAAGCTTCGGAATAAACACGGGACCACCCACCACTCCCCCGAATTCGTTCTGCCGGTTGATGGGGCGGGTAGCCTGGAAAAAGCCGCGCGCATCGAACTTGTCATTTCGCAGGTAATCGAACAGCGAGCCGTGCAGTTGATTGGTGCCCGAACGTGTGGTGAAGATCTCCACGCCGCCGCCCGTACGCCCATACTCAGCATTGAAATTGCCGCGGATCAGCCGGAATTCCCCGATCGTTTCCACCGAAGGCCGGCCGCTGCCGGGGATAACTCCTCCGCTTTCGACTCCCGTAGAGGCGATTCCGTCCACTAGAACTTCTTTAGCCCGGCTCGGCGAACCACTGATTTGAGTGTTGGTCGTATCACCCGTCACGCCCGGCGCCAGGAAGATGAACTGCTCGAGATTCCGGACATTGCCACCGACGAAAAGAGGTAGATCCACCAACTTGTTGCGCTGGATGGTAGTGCCAAGATCGGAGGTGGAGGTCTGCAGGGTAGTCACGAACGCGCTTACTTCTACGGCCTGTTCCACCAAACCGACCTCGAGGTTGACGTCCAGCGTGAGCGTCTGAGCGACATTCAGCTCGATCGTTCGGCGATTATAACGGCGGAAGCCGGCCGTCTCCACCGAGAGATCGTAAACTCCTACGGGAAGCTGCTGGAGGACGTAGTTGCCAGTGTCGTTGGTGGTGGTGTGAAACGTCAGATTCGTGCCGGTATTGGTGGCGGTCACGGCTGCACCCGCAACTGCTGCACCGGACGCATCGAGCACATGGCCGGTGATCGTCCCGAGCACGGTCTGAGCCGGCACCGGCAGCGTAGCGATTAGGAAAAGGACGCAAATCAACGAGAGGATCGGAAATCTGTACATGTGGTTGGTTAACACCCATTTTAGCGGGTCTGCTGCGCATTACAGGCGCGCCGGGATTATGCTAATGTGTGATCTCCCAGGGAGGTGCAGCTTGGAAGCAGTTCTCGAAGCTCCGGCCATCCGGCCACCTAAAGTAGTGGCTCCAACGGCAATCAGTCGGAACGCCGCTTTAGACGCTTATCGCGGGTTCGTGATGCTGTTGATGATGGCGGAAGTGCTGCGTCTCGCGCAGGTTGCCAAAGCTTACCCGGGCAACTGGTTCTGGGCCATGCTCTCTTTTAACCAAACCCATGTCGATTGGGCCGGCTGTTCCTTGCACGATCTGATTCAGCCGTCATTCTCGTTCCTGGTCGGGGCCGCCCTGCCATATAGCATCGCCAGCAGACTTGCGCGCGGCACGAAATTCTGGAACATGTTCGGCCACGCGATTTGGCGATCCTTGCTGCTGGTGGCACTCGGTATTTTTCTCAGGTCGATGCACAGCCCGCAGACCAACTTCACGTTTGAGGATACGCTGACACAGATCGGTCTGGGCTACCCGTTTCTGTTCGTATTAGGGTTCCGTCCACCTAAGTGGCAGTGGATTGCTCTGGCCGTGATCCTGGTGGGCTATTGGGCGGCGTGGGCCGCATATCCGATAGCGGGTCCGGGATTCGATTATCAGGGCGTGCGGGTTCCAGCGGACTGGTCTCATCATTATGCCGGTTTTGCCGCTCACTGGAATAAGAACAGCAACCTGGGCTCGGCGTTCGATCAATGGTTTTTGAATCTGTTGCCCCGCACTCAGCCGTTTACCGCGAATGGCGGCGGATACCTGACACTCAGTTTTATCCCCACTCTTGGGACGATGATCCTAGGCTTGGTAGCAGGCGGATGGATGCGCGCGGCCACCCCTCGTTTG
>JBBSHP010000690.1:0-3625 GCA_038232555.1 Bryobacterales bacterium | reverse complement strand
TGGTTTCGTTGATGTCGATCCCGTCAAGAGTTAAATTCCACGAGCGGTCGCGGGCTCCGTTGACATGCACGCCGCCGCCCGTGTTCGCCCCAGCCACCACCCCCGGCTGGATCAGGACCAAGTCCAGCGGACTGCGGCCGCGTGTCCCCACAATCGGCAGTTCGCGAATGCTGTTTTCGCTGAACAAATTTCCGAAATTGCCCGAAGTACTGGTCTGAACCTGCTCCGCCGATCCACTCACTTCCACTGACTCGGTGAGCGTCCCGATGGCCAGCGTTGCATTCACCGTCATGGGAGCGCCAATGGTCAACGCATTTCCGCGCGATACAAACTTCTTGAATCCCGGCGCCTCCACTTCCACCGTATAATTTCCAACCTGCAAGGAATCCACTACATAGGTTCCGCCGGCGGCAGTGCTGGTTGCGAATGTGCCCCTGGTCCCCTCATTGATCAACTTAATCGAAGCGTTAGCAACCGGCGCTCCGGCCGGATCGACCACCGTCCCTACTGCGCGAGAGGTCGTACCCTGGGCTTCAAGACGAGGGGAAAAAGTGCAAATCAGACACAAAGCGGCAAAAGAAAGACTTCTAACCATACTGGCTATCTTAACAAGACCGAACCGGCAAATAAGCGCTAAAATAGAGGCATCTATTTATGCTCGACCCAATCCTCGCAAAAATATTTGGGACCAGGACCGAGCGCGAAATCAAAGCGATGCGTCCGCTCATCGCCGCGATCAACGATCTCGAGCCCTCTCTCAAACAGCTCTCGGACTCCGAGCTTGCCCAAAAAACCCAGGAATTTAAGCAGCGCCTTGCCAACGGCTCCACTCTGGACGACCTGCTGGTAGAGGCCTTTGCCGTAGGACGGGAGGCCGGGCGCCGCGTCCTCAATATGCGCCACTTCGACGTCCAGTTAATCGGCGGCATCGTGCTACATCGGGGCAGCATCTCCGAAATGAAAACCGGTGAGGGCAAGACGCTGGTCGCCACTCTGCCTGTTTACCTGAACGCGCTCGAGGGCAAGGGCGTCCACGTAATCACCGTCAACGATTATCTGGCTAAGCGCGATTCCGAATGGATGGGCCGCCTCTACAAGTTCCTCAGGTTGACCGTGGGCGTGATCGTTCACGACCTGGATGACGAGGAGCGCCGTAACAGCTACGCCTGCGACATCACCTACGGCACCAACAACGAATTCGGCTTCGATTATCTCCGCGACAACATGAAGTTCCGCCTGGAAGACTGCGTTCAGCGCGGACACAACTTCGCCATCGTCGATGAAGTCGATTCGATCCTGATTGACGAAGCGCGTACTCCACTGATCATTTCCGGCCCCAGCGAGGAGTCCACCGACAAGTACTACAAGATCAATCGCATCATCCCCAAGCTGATCCGCGGCGAGGTGATTGAGGGCAAGGAGCCTGGCGAGAAATACACCACCGGCGATTACACCGTCGATGAGAAGCATCGTTCCGTGGCCCTGACCGAAGAAGGCGTGCTCAAGGTGGAGAAGCTGCTCAACATGGGCAATCTCTACGACCCCGCCAACATCGAGAGCAATCACCACGTCCAGCAGGGCCTGAAAGCGCACGTCCTCTTTCATCGCGACAAGGATTATCTGGTGCAGGAAGGTCAGGTCGTCATTGTGGACGAATTCACGGGGCGCATCATGCCGGGCCGGCGCTGGAGCGATGGTTTGCATCAGGCCATCGAAGCCAAAGAGGGCGTGAAGATCGAGCGGGAGAACCAGACCCTCGCCACCATTACATTCCAGAATTACTTTCGCATGTTCAAAAAGCTGGCCGGGATGACGGGCACCGCCGAAACTGAAGCCGCCGAGTTCTCCAAGATCTACAAGCTGGACGTGCTCGCGATTCCCACTAATCGCGCCATGCTGCGCGTCGAGAACCAGGATGTCGTGTATCGCACCGAAGAAGAAAAGTTCCGCAACGCGGCTAAAGAGATCAAGGACCTTAATGCGAAGGGCCAGCCAGTGCTGGTGGGCACCATCTCAGTGGAAAAGTCGGAGCGGCTCTCCGGAATCTTGAAGAAGATCGGCGTCAAGCATGAAGTCTTGAACGCTAAGAACCATGAGCGCGAGGCCAACATTGTCGCGCAGGCCGGGCGAAAAGCCGCGGTTACAGTCTCCACCAACATGGCCGGCCGCGGCACCGATATTCTACTGGGCGGCAATCCGGAATACCTGACTCACGATCTGCTGCGTAAGCAGAACAAGTCTCGCGAGACCATTCCGCCGGAAGAGTGGGATGCCGTCTTCAAAAGCGTAAAAGAGCAGACCGATCGCGAGCACGACGAAGTTACTTCGCTCGGCGGCCTTCATATCCTCGCCACAGAGCGGCACGAATCCCGTCGTATCGATAATCAGTTGCGCGGACGCGCCGGACGTCAGGGCGATCCCGGCAGTTCCCGGTTTTACCTGTCGCTCCAGGATGACCTGATGCGCATCTTCGGTGGAGAGCGCATGCAGAATCTCATGCTGCGGCTCGGCATGGAAGAAGATGTGCCCATCGAATCGCGCCTGATCACCAAACGCATTGCGGCCGCTCAAAAGGCCGTCGAAGCCCAAAACTTTGCGGCACGCAAACACATTCTCGAATACGACGATGTCATGAACAAGCAGCGGCAGGCCGTCTATGGCATGCGCCGCCACTTGCTCGAAGGCAACGATCAGAAAGAGCGCATGCTCGAAATCATTCGGGGCATTCTGCAGTCCGCCATCGATCTGCGCTGTCCTGAAAATGAGCACGCCACCAGTTGGGATTACACCGCGCTCCAGTCGGACATCCTCTCGCAGTTTGGCGTGAAGATTAATCCGCAGGACTTAACCCAGCTCAGCCGCGCTGAGATTGAAGAAAACCTGTTTGAACAGTTGGTGCGCCGCTATGACGAGAAGGAGCAGATGGTGGGGCCCGCCATTATGCGCGATGCCGAGCGCATGATCATGTTGAATGTCATCGACAATCAGTGGAAAGATCACCTGTTGTCGATGGACCATTTGAAAGAGGGCATCGGTCTGCGCGGCTATGGCCAGAAAGATCCCCTGATCGAGTACAAGAAAGAGTCTTTCACCATGTTCCAGGACATGATGGACCGCCTGGAGGACGAGACCATCCGGTACCTATACTTCCTTCAGGTAGCGCCCCCGGATGAGTTTTCCGGTGATGGGGACCGGCGTCCCGTCCTGCCCTTCCCCACCGACGAAGACGAGTTCGAGGAAGAGGAAGAAGACGATGAAGCCGAAATGGTGGCCGTGGCTCCGGACCTCCGTCCCGACCTGCGCCAAGCCGCTCAAAACTCCATGCAGGATTTCACGCGCAATATCCAGCGCAAGAAAGAGAAGGAGATGGCGGACCTGCAGTTAATTGGCTCAGGAAGCAGCCCGGTCGATACCAAGCAGGCCATCTCGGATAAAAAGGCCGGACGGAACGATCCATGCCCCTGTGGAAGCGGGAAAAAATACAAGAAATGTCACGGTGCCTAGCCCTCGGCTTGTTGGCCGTGGGTACCCTTAGCGCCACTCTCAGCGCGGCTATCTGGCCGGAGCATCTGGGCCCCTACACAAAGGTATCCGCTGAGCCGGTTCCAGGCAGCGCTCTTGCCCG
>JBBSHP010000689.1:0-3626 GCA_038232555.1 Bryobacterales bacterium | reverse complement strand
TCAAGCGGTGTCGCTGGATTATGTCACCGCGGGCGTAACGGTGACTCCGGAGCCGGGAGCGTTCGCACTGCTCGGCAGCGGCCTGCTGGGAATGCTGGTTTGGCGGCGGCGTGCCGCCGGTCAGAGCTAAAGGACATGAGTGCAGATAATGGCACAGAAAACTTGCCATTACGACGGCGACAAGCCGCCGCCACGCGAGCGGAAATTATCGATATTGCAATGGAACTGCTTCCTGATGATGAAAAGGTCTCGCACGAATCGATCGCGAAACGTGGCGCCATGAGTTCCCGGACGGTTTATCGTCACTTTCCGGACCGCACGTCACTGATGCTTGCGGTGTGGCAAAAATTGCGCGAGACGATGCGGATCCGCTTTCCCGCGAGCGAAGACGAGATTATTCCTTTGACACGCGATGCATTCGCGGCAATGGATGCGAACGAAACACTCGTCAATGCCGTGATGGCCTCGGTGGCAGGCGCCCGGCTCCTGAAGATTCCAGGCTACGAAGGACGTGGCGCGTTCCAGAAGAGTCTGCAATCCCGTATGACCAATTTGACTTCGGCAGACCAAAAGCGGATGGTCGGAAGTTTTGTGGCCATATACAGCGCGCCCTTCTGGCAGCTGATGAGAAATCGCGCGGAGCTATCCGCTGGCGAGGCCCAGGATGCGACCGTCTGGATTCTGGATACATTGCTGAAGTCGTTGCATTCAAAAACAAAGAAAAGAAAGAACTAATTAGGGAAACAACAACGAAACCCTTCAACGTGCTGGGTGTAAGTCTCGAGTGGCAATTGCGCAGCGAGCAGACCGATGGACAATACTGCGCGCTGCTGGCAACAGTACCGCCGCAGTGCATGGTGCCGCCGCATCAACATGTGGAGCAGGAGGCCTTTTCATGCTCGAAGGTACCGCGGAGTTCGCCGAACTCGTAAATGGAAAGCTTCAGTGGAAACCAGTGCAAGCCCCAGGCATGATGAACATCCCATCCAACTCCGTCCATGGCTTCCGCAATACCTCGCAGCAAAACAGTCAAGTGCCTCATTACCGCTCATCCGAGGATCGAGCGCTTCTTCCTTGAAGCGGCTGCACCCCTGACCAGTGAACCTGCGGCGCCCACGGCGGCAGAGGTCGAACGCGTACTCGCCATTGCCCGCAAACACGGTCAACGCTTTCTCGATCCAGAGGCCGCCAGATGAGTACCTCTGCACGGAGCGGTGCTCAGATAAATCATGCGTCTTTCCGGAAACTAAGGCTGCGGGGTTTGCGATTCGCTCCTGCAGAGTCCCGTTACCGGAAACCGACGACCTGATCGCGTCCTGCCGCCATGATCCTGTGTGGTCGCTAGCGTTCATCGGGAGTGCCGCGGGTGGGAATGCTCGGGCGCGGTGATTGCTTGGGCCGCGGCACTTTCGATAACGAGACTTGGAGGAAGCCGCTGGCGGGGCGGCCGGTTATGGAGCCAGTAGCGGAGATTGCCGGGTTGCAAACGGCTGCCGGTACACGGGACGAGGAGCATCCATGCTGTGACCATGTGAAAGCATAGTTGAACCGCAGTAGCGGACAGCCAGTGACGAATCAGGACACGCGAGTTTTGTACCCGGATAGAGCGAACAGGCACACGTCCGCGTCGACGTGCCGAGGCACATTCCGGAGCCATGAACTAAGTCGAGGGTTATGAACTGTCGAGCAGGCTGCATCGACGGGCGAGTTGAGCGGAGGTCAGCTTCGGTCCGATCAGCATGGGCGCCCGGCAGATAGGACACTTCCACCCGCTATTCGCTTCGGTACCGCATGCCTGGGGTGGTTTCGGGGTGTAGCCGATCAGCTTACGGCTGAGAGTAAGGAGGGCGGTCCGGCATCCATTTGCAAGAAAGCCGAACTGGCGGATTCGTACGAAGCCGCGGGGCAGGATGTGCTGAGCAAAGCGCCGTTGCGTGCAGTGTCATCACCCGCTGTTTGTTGCCGTGGGCGTAGTCTTTCCAGCGAAAGGTAACGCGCTCGCCATCGAAAGACAGGAGCCGGTGATTGCTGATGGCGACTCGATGGGTATACCGCCCGAGATAGCGCAGCACCGCTTCCGGTCCTCCGAAAGCAGGCTTCGCATACACGACCCAGTCCTGCCGGAACAGTTTGCGCACGAATGCGGAGAACTGCTTCGGTGTTGCCAAGTCCGCGGCCATCCCGCCCAAGTGCAGTTCTTCCGCCGGAATGCCCGGCGTAGCGCCTCGACGAACTTGCCGCGAAATACCCGGCTGAGCACTCGGACGGGGAGGAAGAAGGGATACTTCGGATGTATCCAGCCCTTGTGACCGGGAGCCAGGCCCCCGGCGGGAACAACACAGTGAAGATGTGGGTGAAGCAGCAGGTTCTGCCCCCACGTGTGGAGAATACTGAGAAAGCCGATCTCAGCTCCCAGGTGTTTCGGGTCTTTGGCGACTTCGATCATCGTTGCCGCGCTGCACCGGAACAGGAGATCGTACAAGATCGCCTGGTTGCTTTGGCAGAGTGGAATCAGTTCGTGCGGAAGCGTGAACACGACATGGAAATAAGGCACACCGAGAATGTCTTGCTCACGAGCGGCGAGCCACCGCCGGCGCGCCTGCGTCTGGCACTTGGGGCAGTGGCGGTTACGGCAGGAATTATAGGAGATGGCCTGATGGCCGCACCGGGAACACGAATCGATATGACCGCCCAGTGCCGCTGTCCGGCAACGGGCAATGGCCCGCAGGACAGTCAGATGCTGGTAGCTCAACCATCGCTGATTCCGATCTACGAAACGGTCATAGTGCGCGCGAACGACATCGGCCGCCTCCACGGCAGGCCGGCTCATTCCGGCTTAAAGGGTCTCCCGGGCCGGTGCACGTCAGCAGTGCTGGAAAGGCGGATAAGATCCAACGGATTCGGCGCGGCCTGGAGGTGCTTCTGCGAAAGATGCAGGTACACCGCGGTGTGCGTGAGGTCCGCATGACCGAGCAGCATCTGAATGGTGCGCAGATCCGCTCCCGCTTCTAACAAGTGAGTGGCATAGGTGTGGCGCAAAGTATGCGGCGTGACATGCTTCTCGATTCCGGCGCGCTTCGCTGCTTCCTGCACGGCCATCCAGATCACCTTCGTGGTAAGAGGCTTGTCCGGTCCAAGGTCGGTATCTATATCAATGGCTTCTGGGTGCGGGATTTTAACGGAAATGGCTCGTTTGACGGCTTGGGCCCAGACGGCGATCGATTCATTGCTTTTGGCGGAGGCGCTGGCTTTCAGCCAATTATAGGGCGGTGGTAGGCTCGTTGTGCATCTATATAGACGGGTTAGTGCAAGGGGATGGTTCTCCGGTATTTGGGACCACCAAGGAACGAGGAAGAATAAAAGGGCCTAAGTTATTACGCTGCAACGGCCCAAAGTGCTCATCGCTGTAATTGCGTGTCTGCTTTCCGGCTCATAAGCCGATCTGATGCGGTCGGACGACCCCATGCTGAGCTGCCGCCAAAATCCGGGCTTCCGGTCTGCCGGTAAGCTCATTCAACAACATAGTACGCGCAGCACCCGGACTTGCGTTGCGACAGCGCCTGAGCTGGTCTTAGTCGAACCGTTTGATGTAGGTATCCCGGGGTAGGCCCGAAGCGCGGGCGCGC
>JBBSHP010000688.1:0-3629 GCA_038232555.1 Bryobacterales bacterium | reverse complement strand
GTTTGCTATCTTCCTATCGGCAGAACTTGACTGAGACCTAATAGGTCAGTTCTACCCGATCCATGGCGAGGAACTCCCGGATATGAGGATGCTCCGACTTATCCAGATCCACCAGCGGTCCAAAATAGATGGCATGCCCTTCGTAGAGGAACATCACACGGTCGGCCACCTTCCGCATCAGATCCAGATCGTGCGTCACCACCACTGAGGTGAGCCGCAGCTCTTTTTTCAATCGGAGCATCAGGTTCCCAAGGTGGTCCGACATGATGGGATCGACCATGGTGGTAGGTTCGTCATACAAAATACACTCGGGTTGCGCCGCCAGCGCGCGCGCAATCGCCACGGCGCGTTTGTAGCCGGTCGATAGATCGCCGGGGTACGAGTTGCCTACGTCCTGTAGATCCACCAGCTTCAGCAGCCCGTCCACGATCTCTTCTTTGTTGGCCGAATTGTAGTCTTCGCGCAACTCAAGGGAGAATAGGATATTTTCAGCCACGGTCAGGGAGTCGAATAAGGCGCCGGACTGGAACACCATGGTCACTTTCTTGCGAATTTGGCGTAGCTCGGGTTCTGCAAAGTCTGTAATGTCCTGATAAGCAACAATGATCCGGCCTTGGTCCGGCTTGAGGAATCCCATGATATGTTGCAGGCTCACCGACTTGCCCACTCCGCTACGCCCGATGATCGCCAGGGTCTCACCCGGAGCCACGCCAAAGTTGATATCGACTAAAACGGGGCGATCAAACGTCTTATACACATGCTGGAAGTCGATGTAGAGGGCAGTGTCTTTAGTGACCTCTGGCGTCATGCCTTCTCCCAACCGTCTTTATTGGCCCAATCGGCCGGGGTATTGACGTTCAGAAACACGTTGGGATCCAGACCCGACAGGATCACGCAATTCAACCCTGCGAGCATGTCCGTCAATTTAAGACGATTCTGCGCGACGGCGTCCTCCAGTTTGGGCAGGCACCGGGCATGATAGGCGGAGCAGAGAGGCTGCAATCTTCCGGAGTCGTCGCATGCAATTACGCAATCGGCACGGCTTCCAGCCGAGTGCGCGGCGTCCAGGATCCGCCGCAACTCATCCGCCCGGGTATTTGGAAGATCGCAGGCCAGAATCAAGTTCCATTCGGCCTGCCTCAGCGAGACTGCCGTGTAGATCCCACCCAGCGGCCCCTTGGCGGCAGTATGATCCGCATAAACCGGATACCCCAAGTGCCCATAAAGTTCAGGACGCCCCACCAGGCTGACCGCCCCGGCCACTCCGCTGACTTGCCTGGCGACATGTTCCACCAGGCTTCCGGACAGGTACGGAAGCAGGGCTTTATCCGTGCCCATGCGGCTGCTCCGTCCGCCGGTAAGCACAAATCCAGCGTGCCGCATACGGGCATCATAGCATCGTGATTTTGAACCTAGCCGGCCGTCCCAACTCAAACGAGGTAAACTAATACTTTGCGCGCATTTCATAAAGAAGTGGAAAACGGAAACACTCCCGGTTATACTCGGATAAAACAAAAGATGCGTTTTTGTTTCTACATGTCGTCTCTGACGGTGCTGACCGTGGTTGGCTTGCAAGCCGCGACTTCAGTTTCAATTCCCAGCCGCAGTTTGCCGGCGTCCGCCAAAGTCGGGGCGGTGGTCCGCGCCGATCCTCGCACCGGCCAGTTTGTAAAGACTGTGATCGTGCCTTCCCGTCCGGTGCCGAACCGGGTTGTCAATTATGACGGGGGAAGCAGCCTGGACGAGCCTGGCGTTCCTTCCGCGATCGGAGACTTGGCGGTCCGAACCCTGGTGGAAGAGACTGCCAACCATTATGAAGTGAGCCCGGCGCTGGTCCATTCAGTGATTCAGGTGGAGAGCAATTACAATCCGCGCGCCGTATCGCCCAAAGGCGCGCAAGGGCTGATGCAGCTGATGCCCGCCACTGCACGCCGATTCGGAGTAAAGAACAGCTTCGACCCTAAAGACAACATCGAAGGCGGAGTACGGTATCTCAAGTTCCTGCAGGAGACGTTTAAGGATGAACGGCTGGCTATCGCGGCTTACAACGCTGGGGAACACGCAGTGCAAAGATACGGGAACGTTCCGCCCTATGCGGAAACCATGAGTTATGTCGCTAAGGTGGGCAAGAAGTACGGCCAGGCCCGCCGGGCGCAAAATGCAAAGCAGGAAGCCAAGCGGTCGGCAGACACAAAACCGATCCAACCCGAGCATCGCCCGCTGGCTCAATTTATCGACTCTGAGGGCAGGTTACACATCAATACTCTTTAAAAATAAACAGAAGTCGAGACCCAATTTAGGCCGAATATGGTTTACCTCCCCCGAAGGTACCGGAGCTATGCAGCGCCAGGACCTGCTACAGTGTTCTGTCTGTTGCTTCCCCTCCTGGCCGGGCAATCTGCCGATCCGTCCTCGTTTTCCGAAAAGCCAAAAGTTACCGCAGTCCGTTTCTGGACTCTAATGGACACCACTCGCATTGCGATCGAAGCGACGGGCCAGTTCGAGTTCCGCTCGGACCGGCTGCAGAATCCCGAGCGATTGTTTTTCGATCTGGTGGGTGCCAAGCCGGAGTTGGGTCCGAAAGGCTTTCGGCCGATCCCGGTGGGCGATCGATTGGTTCGTCAGATCCGGGTGGCTGAGACCCAGCGCGGTGTGACCCGCGTCGTCCTGGACCTTTCAGCCGACGTCAAATTTTCAACCTCGCAGCTTTCTAATCCGGATCGCCTGATCATTGACGTTCATTCCATCGATCACGTCATGCAATTCAGGCCGCCTCTCACCGCGCCAACCTACTACGCCGAACCGGCCGTGGAGCGAACTCCGGACCGCCAGCGCAAAGCCGTCGCATTGCTGGATCCGCCAGACCTTTCCGTACTGACACGCCGGGGAAAGGTGAAGCCGTCCAACTCGGACCCGCTTGCATCCGTAACCGGTGCCGGCGCTAACCTGACTGTGCCTCTTCCCAAGCCTCCGCCGCCCATGGCTATAGTCTCGCGATACTCAGCCCTGCCCGCTAAGCCAGCCACGCGTTCGGACACACGAGTAGAAACAGTCGATGCCGGTCCTTCAGTAACTCCGTTGCCGAACGCGAGCCTTTCTGCGTCGACCGTGAACAACCCCAAGACCGCGCCGGAGGTTGGTCTGCCCGCTAGGCGGACGCCACGGGCTGACAACACCATGACGCGGGTGCTCGGGCTGAAACTGCGTCGAGTGGTGTTGGACGCAGGGCACGGTGGGGGCGACTCCGGGACCAGCGGACCCGATGGACTCCGCGAGAAGGATGTGGCCCTGGATGTCGCCAAACGCCTGGGTGCCCTGATCCAGGCGCGGCTTGGCAGCGAGGTGACCTATACGCGCAGCGATGACACATTCGTGCCGCTCGGCCGCCGGACCGCGATTGCGAACGAGGCCAACGCCGACCTGTTCCTGTCGATCCACGTCAATTCGTCTCCTGCACGCGCTGCGTCCGGAGTGGAGACCTACTACCTGAGCTTCACCACATCCCAATCTGCCATGGAAACGGCGGCGCGCGAGAATGCCGGGGCCGAGCAAAACATGCATGAGTTGCCGGATCTGCTGCGCAGGATCGCTCTGAATGACAAGGTTGATGAATCGCGGGAGTTCGCTTC
>JBBSHP010000687.1:0-3632 GCA_038232555.1 Bryobacterales bacterium | reverse complement strand
AGTTTTCTTCCGTAGAAAAGTTGGCCTCCAACTCCGTAAGGTTCCGCGGGTACTCTTCCATCTCGCCGCATTTTATCTACTGCGCCTACCTGAGTCAAGCGGATATCCAGCTTCCTGTTTACAGCTAAGCTACATCGCCAGTTTACTCACGACCGCATCGTGGACGAAGCCGACGTGGCCCAGTTTAAGGACGGCCTGTGGCCGTTGCTGCGGGCCAGGAAATTGGGATGTCTGCTGATGCAGTTCCCCTGGACCTTCCGCTACACCGAAGAGAATCGCGCCTTTCTCATTTTGCTGCGACGAACCTTTCACGAGTTTCCGCTGGTAGCCGAGATGCGGCACAGCAGCTGGACCCATGAGGAAGCGCTGGGAACTCTCATCGACTACCGGGTCGGGTTCTGCAACATCGATCAGGCTGCTTTCACGAAAGCCACTGCGCCGGCGGCATTTCTGACCACGGGGATCGGATATGTCCGGCTGCACGGGCGCAATCCTCAGGACTGGAAACAGGAACTGCATCTGGCTAGTGCGGAGGCCAGCCGGCACGATTACTTGTACTCGAATGCCGAGCTTCTGGAGTGGAGGCCGCGTATACAGCATCTGCAGGAACATGCCGAGCGGACATTCGTAGTGGCCAACAACGATGCAGCCGGTAAGTCCGTCGTGAATGCGCTACAGATGGCCTCTCTGTTAGGCGACGATCGTCGAGTCGCGCCACTCGATCTGGTTCGGAAATATCCGGTGGACCTGCTGGACTTCCATACCAGCCAGCCCGTGCAGGTTGACCTGTTCGAGCGGGCTGTAGCTTGAACGAATTCGGGAAACGAGCGATTATGCCACCGTGTCCGGTGGCTCTTTGGGCGACAGGCCGTCGGGGTTATTGATTTTTGCTCCGTGTGGGGCGGGCACAGGCCCGCGCAGGAGTGGATCGTCCGTCGACTTCATCCAGCGATCCAGCCGCTGTCTCATTTCGGCGAGCACGGGCGCGAACCCTGAGTCTCCGATGAGATTGTGATGTTCGGCCGGATCAAAGATCAGATCATATAGGCTCTCATCCGGCAGCAGCGTATTTTTCCAGCCATACTCTACCCAGACGCTCTTGCTGAGGCCGTCGTCGCAGTTCGGCAGCACAGGAGTCTTCTTGGCGCCAAAACGCTTGATGTACTTCCAGCGCTGCGTGCGGACGGCCCGCTTCGGCTCGTAAGCCGCATGGTACGTCACCTCGGCAAAGATCTCGTCATTGATCTCTTTCGCTTCGCCACGAATCACCGGCATAAATGACTTGCCTTCGAGCCAGGCCGGGCGCTTCAGGCCCGTGAGATCGCAGATGGTCGGGAACACGTCAATGTGTGAGATCAGCGCATCACATACCTTACCGCCAGTGAAACCACCGGGTCCGCGCATGATCAGCGAGACGCCCCAACCAAAATCCTCGAGATTGCACTTCATGAGAGGGAACGCGACACCGTGATCTGTCGTGCTGATGACCAGCGTGTTTTGAGTCAACCCATTCTTCTCGAGCGCATCCAGGACTATGCCGACTCCTTCGTCAAGAATGCGTGCACTGGCGTGGTACGCCGCCATGTCTTCGCGAGTCTGCGGCGTGTCCGGTATCGGAACAGGCGGCATAGTGTAGCGCGGATCGTCCGCCGCAGTCGGCTTCGGATATTCACGGTGAGTCTCGAAGAACCCTATGTCGAGAAAGAACGGCTCGGTGTGTGCGCGATTCAGAAAGTCGACCGCCACCGGCGCTACATTTCGAGCACTGTTGTTCCTGGGACTAATAATCTCGTCAAAGCCGATCAGGCCTGGTTCCGGAGCAACGTGCTGCAGCCCGGCGAGCACCGAATGGTAGCCGGCGCTCTTGAGCGTGTGCACAATATGCTGCTTGTAATCGTTCATCCGAAAGCCTCGATGAGCCAGGCCTAGCATTCCATTCCGGTGAGGACACATACCCGTGAGTAATGCGGCGCGGCTGGGTGAGCAGGTCGGAGCGGCGCTGAACGCTCGACGGAACAGAACCCCTGAAGCAGCCAGCTTCTGGAGGTTCGGCGTGGGAACGGCATGGCCGAAGGGCTGCAAATAGCGGCCCGAATCGTGCGAATGAATGTACACGATGTTGGGCAGCTTAGCGGGCGTTGCAGGCTGCGCTTCCGAGTTCCCGGTGAGCGCCGCGGTAGCTACTGCGCCTTGGAGGAAGTTCCGTCGAGAAGTGGGGTGTTTGGACATCCATACCATTCTAGTGTAGTGCGCCCTAATTAGTAACGTACACGCTACGTGTCGTCCTTACAATTGGAGGGACGATTAGATGCGTGTTGCTCGGCTAGTGGAGCTGGATAAAGAACCAAAGGGAATGCTGGAGCAAATAGCGCGTGGGCGTTCTTTGGCAGCACGTCTTGTGGAGCGGGCGCGGATTGTTTTGCGAGCGGGACGCGGGATGCAGGATCAGCAAATCGCGGCGGAACTGGGGATCACGCCAGAGAAGGTGGCGCGATGGCGCAACCGTTATCTGGATGGTGGAATCGAGGCGCTCGAAAAAGATGCCTCACGCCCCGGCAGGCCACGGACAATCACCAGCGCCCGCAGAGCGGAAGTGATTCACAAGACCACACAGGAAAAGCCTTTCAATTCCACCCACTGGAGTACGCGCACGATGGCTGCAGCTACGGGACTGAGCGAAACCACCCTACGCCGCATCTGGCATGCCAACGGCCTAAAGCCGCACTTGCTGAAGACTTTCCAGGTCAGCAACGATGCCCGGTTTGCTGAAAAGTTGGAAGTCATCGTTGGTCTCTATCTTGATCCGCCGGAACATGCGATCGTCCTGTGCGTCGATGAGAAGACTCAGATCCAGGCGCTGGACAGGACGCAGCCCGGTCTACCGATCAAAAAGGGTCGTTGCGGGACCATGACCCACGACTACAAGCGGAACGGGACCGCCACTCTGTTCGCCGCCATGGATGCTTTCGATGGGACTGTGATCAGCATGTGCGATGACCGGCACCGCCATCAGGAGTGGTTGAAGTCCCTTCGCGTGATTGAGCAAGGGACCCCGCCGGATAAGGACCTACACCTAATCGTCGATAACTATGCCACACACAAACACCCGAAAGTGCGGCGATGGCTCGCTCGTCATCCCCGCTTCCATATCCACTTCACGCCTACAAGTAGTTCGTGGCTGAACATGGTGGAACGCTTCTTTCGAGACCTCACGCAAAATCGATTGCGTCGCGGTGTCTTTCACGATGCTAAAGAATTCATCGCGGCTATCGGAGGGTTCATTGACAAACACAATCAGAATCCCAAACCCTTTATCTGGACTGCGAAGGCCTCCGACATCCTCGAAAAGGTCAAGCGCGCCCGCCGAGCGCTCGATAACCGGCATTCTGCTTGACGCAGACCACTAGAAGACCCTTACAGATCTGTGGTCGCGGTAGTATGAACGCAGGGACTAAAAAATAAAAGGTAGTGTTGCAAGGATGTGGCGAGGGGTTGATAGGCTGAGAGGCACGCATGAGCCGGCGGCAATCACTTTTCAAATGGCGACAGTTTTGAGCGCGAGATCATCATCTGTGCAATTCGGTGGTACCTGCGTTACAGTCTGTCGTATCGCGAGGTTTCAGGAACTCCTT
>JBBSHP010000686.1:0-3633 GCA_038232555.1 Bryobacterales bacterium | reverse complement strand
GTCCAGTCATTCTAAGCCATCAATTCACGTACGCGAAGACTGCATCCCCGGCGTCGGTCCGGAACTCCTCTGTCTTGAGCCAACCCATCCAGCCGAGACGTGGGGCAGCCATATGTTCATCGTCCAGCCGGCAGTGTGGCACCTCTGCCGCTCGCAGAATAACCTGCACTTCGAAAGCGGGAGGTTGCCCTACCAGATACCTTGTGAACTCTATCAACTCCGCCATCCCGGGACTGCCAGGCAGGAACCCCAGAAACCGATCCAGTCCAATCGGCCCCACGCGTATGCGAAACCGCGCTTGCTGATTCCACACCTCGTCACCAATGAACGCGCCTTCGCCGAGTTCGCTACGCTCGAGTTCCTGAGAGAGATAGCAGCGGTCGGCATGCTCCAATGTGTACCAACTCCCCACACACTGATCAATCTCGACGGGCACCGAGAGATAATCGCGAAGGATGCTTCGGAGCGCGCTGGCCGAGTGCGGACGTTGTGCGATCAGGCCCGCATACAATATAAGGCTCTGGTCCGGGATCCGCATGCGTCCGCGTAAGCCCTCGGTCCCCATCCCGATTAGATCAAACAAGTAATGCGTAAATGGATCGGGTACGGGGCCGCGAACCATCGCCGATTCGTACAGCACAGCGGGACGATGCTTCTCCCAGGCTCGGTAGAACAGCGAAATATAACGATGGTTGAAAAGATCGAAGAATGCTGCCATCGCGCCGTCTTTAGCTGCCTTGCGCGCGATTAGGCGTTCGCTATAACAGATCGGCAAAACTCCTTGAATGCCAGCCAGACCGACGAACGCCACAGTCATGCTGGCCGGTCCGCCATCGGGGGCCCGTTCAATATCGTCGACGGCACTCGGAGGAAATGCCAGCGAAACCCGGCCGTGAAAACGCGCGATCTCTTCGCTTGGTTTGGCAGCACCACCCACCTGCTTGCGATGCGGGAACAGCCGGCTCAATAGACGCACGGCGTGGAAGAACTCGAATTCGTAAGCGCGATCGAACAACGCCTCGTCTAAAGGAGGATCTGCTCGCCGGCTAATGGAGGCCACTGTTTCAATACTCCCTTACTCGTTTTAACTTTCAGACGGCTGAATGAATTTAGCGCGCTGTATAGTCCCAAGAATCGTTCCAGAACGCAAGAAATGAGAAATACGCCAGTTCCAATATATTGTGTTTCGTCGAACTCAATGGTTACATCCGTTCCACGGCAAAATGCCACACCGGTGTCGGATCTCACCCTGCTGATGCAGGAGCTGCTGGTGACGTCCACGATACCGGCTATTTGTTTCCGAAGCGTCGCATCGTTTGAAAAGTCGTATAGCCTCAAAATCTCCTGAAGAGCTTCCCGGCCACCCTGAACAACGGAAAGATGGTTTAGAGACAAATGGGAGATCAGGCGCCATTGCAAACCGCGGCGGAGAGGGGGCCGCATCGGCTCAGTCGGTTTCCGCACACAGCGGGCTTGCAGCATTGCCACACCCTCAGGCTCCAATTCGCCAAACTCGCCGTTTAGCTTAACACGCGATGCATAATCCCGGTTGGTGCACGTTAAACGAAGCGTGAGCATCTCATCAGGCGGAAGTGCCGGGTTGAACTCGAGGTCGACCAGGGAAATATAAACTTCCGTACCCTTTTCATTGTTCTTCCGAAAGGAGGGACGGCGGTGTGTGTGCCAGAAGTGTTTGCCGGCGTGTTCCTGATGTCCATGACGCAGGGCATAGAACGGTTCATAGCTCTGCGGTACCTCCAGGTAGCTGGCCGTAGAGTTGACTCGGTCGACAGAATACACCTCCATACTAGCTTGACGATGTTGATCTGGGATAATCCTGTATTCTGTTTTTGTCTGTGAAACCCGAATAGGCTCCGCAATCTGTTCGAAGAGATTCACAATTGGCGTGCAGCCGAGTTGAAACGTCGAGGCATCCACGATTTGTTCCAGCGCAGTCAGCCGGTGCTTCAACTCAGGCTCTTTCAGTGAGATTAGAATTTCGAACTTACTGGCAAAGCCACTCTTTGGTAATCGATCAAGTCCCGTCAAGTCGAAGAAGAAGAACTTCTCGGGAAAGCTGAAATATTCTTGCAATAGACGATAGCCTAAAAAGCTTCGGTCTGAATAGGAGAGAATGCCTTCGGCTGTGGTAAACCCTACTTGCCGTAAGTTACCGGCTGGAAGAATTGCTTGCGCCCCCCCTTCTTGGGCAGGCAAACCGCGAACGGTAACTCTTAAAGCATGAAGGAAGAGTACTTCGTACAGTGTGTGGACTGCTGCGCTCTCTCCGTTCAAATAGAAACGGATCGACCCGATGGGGAGACTAGCGAGCCGAAGTCCTCCGAGACATTCCATTTCAATTCGAATCACTGCGGCAGCATCCGAGGAGAGACTGGCGGCCGCGAAACGGGTCGAAACTGAAACTGATGCGTTGGTCACTCGGAGCGGCCAGAGTGAGACCGGATAACAGGTACGAAACGTGCAAAGATGTCCATCATTCGGCTTGGTATGAAGTGCGGTGCCGGCGGGCACCTGGGTAGCCGCGGTGACGGCACTCTGGGACGGATCAAGTTGAAACTGGGCGATCGCCTGCGAAGGAACAGGCCGTAGATAGTGCGGGTACAGCACGTCCAGCAGCGCCTCGGTGATTTCAGGGAATTCGTCATCCAACTTGTGGTGAACGCGCCCGGATAGCAACGCGAATGCTTCGATCAGCCGTTCGACATGAGGGTCATCGCATTCATTCGGTTTCAACAGCAGACGGCCGGCTACCTTAGGATATTGGTCAGCGAACTCCGCGCCCATTTGGCGAATGAACGCCAGTTCCCGCTCATAGTAGGGCAGCAGCTCATCTCTCATTTAGTTTGCCCCGGAAACCGCAATCCGTCGTGAATCGCGATGTAGGGTTACGTCAAACAGTAAAGTCTCTGACGCAGGCTGGAGGGTCAACACTGCATCAATTTGAAACCGCAGCACCGGCCTGACCGAGTCTACTTGCTCCATAACAACCGTAACGTTGCTTAGACGGGGCTCGAATTGTCGGATGGCGCGTTCAATCGAACGACGAACCAACTCCTGTTCGATACCATTCATCAGGTTGTAAGAAGTGAAATCAGCGACCCCAAAGCTCAGAAGCGAGTTTCTGGCATGTTCATAGGCAGGATCAACCGGTTCCTCAGCGCGGCGCGTATTGAGAAGAGATGCGAGATCGCGGCAAAGTGAGGCTTTCAACTCTCTCATGTTTTGCCATGAGCTTGACACAGCTTCCTGCTGAGAATCGGGTTGTAAATCAGTAAGCCTCTCCATAAGGGACAAAGAGACAGCCGGCTGTTCGTGATCTGTGCCCATATTTCCCTCAACCGCAGCCGAGAGCCTGCCACGGATCCAATCGACAGAGCCGCTCATACAATTTGCCCGCAAGAGCGGCCTCCGAGGTGCCCCCTTCGCTTTGCTTATACAACCTATATAGGCGCGTCCAGACACTTCCAATCAGTTCCGAACGCTCCCACAATTCCAACTGGAACTTGTCGATTTGTTCCGCCAGTTCTTCCAGAATTGATCGGGCCAAACGCTCACGATTACTCGCTAGGCATACCTCTGCAAGCAGCAACTTCCGCTCAAATCGGTCCCGTC
>JBBSHP010000685.1:0-3634 GCA_038232555.1 Bryobacterales bacterium | reverse complement strand
TCCAAATACGATTCGGCTCTTGCCGATCTCGATCAGATACCCGTTGTAGCCGCGGTGCGTATCGGTGCGCATCCGGGCTCCCCAGTGGCTGACCTCCAGCGCGCGTACCTGCGCTGGCCCTACCTGAGCGGATGCGCCCCAATCCAGTTCGCGCACCGAACCATAACGCTTAGGCCGCAACAGATCGTTGGTCGATCGCGCCGTGATCACAGCCGTTCCCGACCGCTCCAAGGCCCGTAGCGTCGCTTGATCGAAGTGATCGAAATGCGCGTGCGACAGGAGGATCATATCGATCGGCGGCAACTTCGCGCTGACCAGCGCCGGCGCAACCAAGCGCTTTAAACCGATTGTCACAGGGCCGACCCGCACGCCACAGCGGGAACCCAGGACCGGATCGGTGAGAATCGTGAACCCGTCCACCTTTAACAACACAGTGCTGTGGCCCAGCCAGGCCACATGCAACCCTGTATCAGGCCACGAAAGCGGGTCGGGTACGTAGCGGGCCTTCAGTATCGGACGCTCGCGCTCACTTTTGTATTGCCGCCAATATCCAGGGGCGACCGAGCGGGCCACCTTGAGCGTCGCAGCTAATTGCATCACCTATTCGATGAGCGGTTATCTGAAATCGTTCCAACCTGGTCTAAGATGCCAGTTTTAGGGCAATAAGATCGGCAATCTGCAAGAATTGTTCCAGATCCGCAGGCTTTTTGAAGAAGGTCGCTCCCAGCCGTTGCGTTAATTCGTGATCCTTGGGAGAGTCTGACGAACTCATCACGATAACCGGCTTCTGCGAGCAGCTTGGATTGGACCGGAAGAGCTGCAGCAACTCCTGGCCGTCCTGCTTGGGTAAACTCAAATCCAGTAAAACTATGTCGGGGCACGGTCCCTCCGACCCAATGCGACTCAGAAACATCGCGGCTTTCTCACCATCCTCAGCGACATGCAGGCGATGGGAGAGCTGCCTTTCTTGAAGCGCCTGCCGAATCAGGTACACATCGGCGGGGTTGTCCTCCGCCAGGAAAATCTCCGCGGGCCGTGCAAGTAGATCTACTCCCATGGTGATACTCCTATTTACCGGAACTCCCATCTTAGTCCAATTCGATAGAGCCGTGGGTTTCCGATGGTAGGTGTTGGGCTGAATCCGGTGACATACTCGCGATCCAGCAGATTCTCAAAGGCGGCCTGCACAGAAAACCCCGCCGGCAAGCGCTGCTCCGCAGCCATTTGCAAGCTCGCGAACCCGGGCAGGCGAAACTGATTCAGGTCGTCCTCAAACTGCAGACCATAGGTGCGCAGGTCCGCCGAGACGAGCGTGCCGTTGCGCCGATAGGAAATCCCGGCTGTTCCCTGGTGCCGCGGAACCTGCGGAATCCGCGCTCCGGTAACGTAGATTGAGTCGGCGTACAGGTAAGCGAGATCCCCCTGCCAATGGTTCCAGCTATGCCGCACATTCGCTTCCAGGCCGCGCGAGAGAGCCGCAGCGGCGTTCTGCCTTTGGCGCACGATGGTCGCTCCTGTCCGCAAAGTCACATTCGTAATCAAACCGGTCAGTTCGTTTCGATAAAAGGTAATGCCAGCCCGGGTATTCTCTCCCACAAAGTCCAATCCCGCCTCCGCCCCGAACAGCTTCTCGGGAGCCAGATTGGGATTCGCTTGGGTAATGGAGTTGCCGACGCGGAACTCCCGGAATAGCTCGTTCAAGGTGGGCGCGCGAAAGGCCCGGTACACCGACCCGCTGGCGCGCAGCCGGCCATGTCCCACGGAAACACCACCGCTGGGACTCAGAAACGTCCCACCACGTCCGGTGAAACTGTGCCGGATACCTCCGTAAAAGTTGAATGGCCCGAACGAAACGTCGGCTTGTCCGAAAACGCCGTGCTGCAGTAGTGATCCTCCGCCCACCCGTTCTCCGGTGGGAAAGAGTGTGTCGGTGCTCGTGCCTTCTGCGCGGGACGCATCTGCGCCGGCCAGCACATGCCAGTGCAGTCCCGTGTGACGCCACAGGGCCGCCGATCCGATTGCGTCCGACGGAACAGTCTGCCGAAACGTGAGCTGTTCCGAGTTGCGCCGTGCTCCGATCGACGAGAAGCTGGCGCGAAAACCTTCCTGGGTGTAATAACCGAGCACGGACACCTGATCATGCAACCACTGATGCGAATAGTTGGCGGCCAGCGAGCCAAGTCCGGTGGAATTCGTTTGCAGCGCCGTTCCATTCTCGTGATGCTCCGCGAGCAGATCCAAGCGCACAAACACCTTATCGGCCGCGCCAAAGAAATCGAGACGGGTATCCGCCGCCACAAATCTGACACCCGCCGGCCTGTCCACCGAACCCCGAACCGAACCGGCGGCCACAAAGTATCCATCTGTCGTGAAAGCCCGTCCAAAGCCAGACACCGCAAAGTGGCGCCACAGGTTGGATGCCCCCGCGCTGATTTCATGCGTGTTGCGATTGCCGCCTTCGTAGCCTGCTTCAAAGTGCCCGGCCTGGGCAGGACGGGAAAACAGGCCAATAGCCCCACCCAACGCGAGATCGCCGAAAACGCTGGTGGAAGCTCCCCGTGAAACTTCGACGCGCTCCATCTCGCGCGGGGCGAAGCGATCCCAGTAGACCCATCCGCCAAACGGATCGTTCTCGGGAATGCCATCCCAGAGCAGCAAAGTACGGCTGGCGCCCGAAGATCCGATCCCACGCAGCGAAATTCCCTGGGTAGTGGGATTGGCAACCACGCTGGAGGACCGCCGGAATAAAGAGAAGCCCGGTACGCGGCGCAGGCGGTCGTCCAGGTTGACTCCCGCCGCTTGCCTGATCTCAGCAGAATCCAGCACCGTGATATGAGCGGGTGCCTCAGCCGAAATGCTGGATGTGACCGTGATCGACGTTTTTACCGGTTCCAGTTGTTGCGCCGGACTAATCGCCGGGTTCCCAATCAGCGCCCAGCAGCCGAACGTGATTGGACCCCAGATCCCAGCCGGCCTCAGACCAACGGCCCGGCGAAAGGCTGAAGACAACCTGAAAAACATTCTCATCGTCGTGGGTTTGTGGAACAGCGTCGACCGAGCTCGCGCCCTGAGGCGCAACCGTAGCTAAATATCTGAGGATAGTATAGACGTCGGCCTGCTCCGGAACTTGATGATCCACGTCTTGGGTCGAGAACCGCAGCCGCACACCCCGTTCGGTCATGTTCCAGGCCAGATAGGCGCAGCAATCGATGGCGCGCTCGAACCACTCGATTTGTGTTTCAGGCAAGCCCAGATCCAGAAACAGCGCGACGGAACGCTCCTGCTCGCGCGCGAATTCCCGGACTTGCAACGCGCCCACGTGCGCCGTGGCCTTCCAATCGACGTGCCGCGCGCTCTCCAGAGCTTCATAGGGGCGGATGCGGTAGAAGTCGTGGCCTTGTCCGCGAAAGAACGATTCAATCTCGCCATTGAGAGATATCAGCAGATCTTCAAAGCCGGGCTGGGGATCGATGGAGGGATAGATGATCACTTCCCGCCGTACCACCACATTCATCCGGCGCTCGGCGAATCCAAACGGAAAGCGCGTGGTAAATCGGAAATTGTTTTCGCGATACGAACCGCGCCGCTCAAAATAGAGCTCCACCGGCTCCTCCAGGCGCGCTCCCCCTGGAAT
>JBBSHP010000684.1:0-3645 GCA_038232555.1 Bryobacterales bacterium | reverse complement strand
CTGGTACGCTCGCGGCAGAGCGCCAGCGTTGCGAACCCCACCAAAGCCGCTTAGCTTTCCAAGTGGCATGCAAGTGGCATGAAAGCTGCTTAACCTGTCGCGCAAGGAGATATCCTAAATGGCCCTAACCAGTACTGCGACCAGCCGGCATCACCAGGCAGGGAACGTCAGCCGGCCTGAGCGGCTGGCGTCTGTAATCGGCGGGGCTACCCTGATAGGGTTTGGCCTCCAAAAGAAATCCTGGGCTGGCGCCGGGCTGGCGGCCTTCGGCGGAGCGCTGCTCTACCGGGGAGCCACCGGCCATTGCGATATTTATCAAGCTCTGGGTGTGAACACGTCCGGGAGCCGCAAAGGACGGAATGTCAGCGTCCCTTACGAGCTCGGGGTCCGGGTAGATAAAACGATCACGATTGCGAAGCCACCTGCGGAGGTCTACCAGTTTTGGCGCAACCTCGAAAATCTGCCGCGTTTCATGCAGCATCTGGAGTCTGTGAAGGAAATCGATAACAAGCATTCGCATTGGGTGGCGAAAGCTCCCGCGGGCTATTCTGTCGAGTGGAAAGCCGAAATCATCAATGAAGTGGAGGACAAGTTAATTGGTTGGCGTAGTCTGCCCGGAGCGGATGTAGACAACGCGGGATCAGTGCACTTCCACGCGGATGGCGCACAAGGCACTGAAGTGAAGATTGCGCTCCAATACAATCCTCCAGGGGGCGTAGTTGGCTCCTGGTTCGCGTGGCTGTTTGGTGAAGAGCCTTCGCTACAAATTGAGCAGGACCTGCGTCGTTTGAAGCAACTTCTGGAAACCGGCGAATCCACCGGCGCCAATCAGAATAAAAAGAAGAACCCGCGTGTGAAAGGGTGGGACCGTGACGCCGTGGGCCAGGCCTCGGAAGAATCGTTTCCGGCGAGCGATCCGCCTTCCTGGACGCCTGAGGCTTTATCTCATTGATCGCTGAGGCAGAGAATCTGCCGGTGCCCTGTTGCTGTAAAATAAACAGGCGATGACAAAAGAAGAAGTTCTCCTGGCCGAACGCGATTTCTTGTTTCCGTCCGTTTTCCACTATTACAAAAACCCGCTGGTTATTTCCCACGCCAAGGACCAGTATGTGTACGATTCCGAGGGCAAACAGTACCTCGACTTCTTCGGTGGCATTGTCACCATCAGCGTCGGGCACTGCAACGACGACGTGAACCGCAAGGTCCACACCCAGATCGATAAGCTGCAACACGTGTCCACCGTGTTCGCCAATGAACCGCAAGCCGCACTGGCCAAGAAGATCGCTTCCATCACGCCCAACCAGGCGCTCCGCAAATCGTTTTTTACCAACAGCGGAACGGAAGCCAATGAGACCGCGATCCTGGCTGCGCGCGCTTACACGGGTTCCACTGAGATCGTGGCGCTGCGTTACGCATACCACGGCCGCTCCGCCATGGCGATGACGATGACTGGACAGTCCACGTGGCGAATGGGACCGCCCCAGGCCGGCATTGTTCATGCCGTGAACGCGTACTGCTACCGTTGTCCCCTCGGTTTGACTTATCCTTCCTGCAATGTGAAATGCGCGGACGATGTGGAGGAGGTTATACGCACCACTACCAGCGGTCGCATTGCCGGTTTCATAGCCGAGCCGATCCAGGGCGTGGGGGGCTTTATCACTCCTCCCAAAGAGTACTTCGGAATCGTTGCCGGCATCGTGAAAAAATACGGTGGAGTATTCATTAGCGATGAGGTCCAGACGGCTTGGGGGCGCACGGGCGGAAAGTGGTTCGGTATTGAGCATTGGGGTGTTACGCCGGACATCATGACCAGCGCCAAAGGTTTAGGGAACGGGTCGCCGATTGGGCTGACAGTGGCCAAGCCGGAAGTTGCGGACGCGCTGAAAGGCTTGACCATCTCGACTTTTGGCGGGAATCCCGTGAGCACCACGGCTGCTAAAGCGGTCATCGACTTCATCGACGATCAAAATCTATTGATCAACGCGGCGGAGGTGGGCCACTATCTGCGCGGTAGGCTGCTGGAGTTGCAGGAGAAACACCCGCTCATCGGCGAAGTGCGCGGGATGGGGCTGATGCAGGCAATCGAATTAGTGGAAGACCGGCAATCCAAGAAGCCGGCTACCGCGGAGACTCTGGCGGTGATCGAGGCCGCCCGCGAGAGCGGCATCCTGGTCGGGCGAGGCGGGTTCTTCGGGAATGTGCTGCGAATTACTCCGCCATTAAACATTGCAAAATCCGACGTGGATCAATTCATCACCCAACTGGATGCGAGTTTTGTCCGCTGCCACGCCATGGCGGTGTCATAAATGGACGAACGCGCTTTTTACAAAGAATCACAAACTACCAAGGCGATTACTCTGACGTGCCCGTCTTGCCGTACCGCGGAATCGTACCCGCTGCGCTGGCTGCTGCGGACCAAGATTGATCGGCTGCCCGGGAACGGGGATGAACGGGACAGGGCCAAGTTCAAGAAAGCAGCCAGTTATATGGTGTTGCTGGACGACAAGGTCGGATGCAAAAACATTCGGTGCCGGAAGCAGTTCGAGATCTCGGGAATTAAGACGACGGCATTCGTGTAATTCGTTTGTCACCCTCGTCCAGCAGCATAGAACTAGGGTGAAGGTCGGGGCCACGCGGCTCGCAGTGCGTGTTGTACCTCAGTGATAATGTCCCCTTAGTACCTCGATAGAAATGTCCCCACAGACTGGACCCAGGGGGTCTGGTTGAAGAGGACATTAATGAGCGAGAAAGAAGTTCGGAAAGCCGGCATATTGGCGCGTGTAAAAGCGGACGAGTTGACCCAGGTTGAAGCGGCAGAGATGCTGGGTTTGAGCTATCGGCAGACCAAGCGGCTGTACCGCGGTTTTTTCGAGCGGGGCGCGGATGGCCTGGTGCACGGCAACACGGGGAAGCGTTCGAACCACAGCAAAACAGCGAAGCTTCGCAATCGCGTTCTGGATTTAGTGAAGAAACACTACGGCGGGGCGTCTGGTGAGCGTTTCGGTCCGACCTTGGCGGCCGAGCATCTGGCGGAGGATCACGGGCTCGTGGTGGATGCCGAGACGCTGCGGCGCTGATGCTGGAAGCGGATCTGTGGACACGCGAGCGGAAGCGAAAGCCGTACCGGCAAAGGCGTTTGAGAAGAGCGCATTTCGGCGAACTGGTGCAGATGGACGGAAGCTTCGAGAATTGGCTGGAAGGGCGCGGCCCGCGCGGCTGTTTGCTGCACATGGTCGATGACGCCACCAGCACCAGGTTGGGCGACCTTTGCGGATGAAGAGACGACCTGGGGAGTGGCTGACACGCTACGGGCGTGGGTGGAAAAGTACGGGGTGCCGCGGGCCCTGTACGTGGACTGGAAAAACGTGTATCACTATCAACCAACAGCGCGGCAGAAACAGGAGGGCATTGTGCCGGTCTCGCAGTTCGGGCGTATGTGCGCGAAGCTGGGAATCAAGATAATAGGAGCAAATTCGCCGCAAGCGAAGGGTCGGGTGGAACGGGGCCATGGGACGCATCAGGACCGGTTAATCAAGAAAATGCGTTTGCAAAAGATTGCGACCTACGAGGCTGCCAATCGTTTTCTGGTGGATCCGTATCTGCCAGGGCACAACGCGAAATACGCGGTGGAGGCGCGCGATAAGG
>JBBSHP010000683.1:0-3648 GCA_038232555.1 Bryobacterales bacterium | reverse complement strand
CTAAGAATCCTCGCAAACCTGCCCTGGTACCCGTAGCTCCCCGGCTGCCTTGCTTGAGAGTGTCGTTCCAATCTGAGTTCCAGCTTGTGAGCGCCGGCGCCAATCCAAACAACATGCCGCTTAGGATCGATAGCAGGCCAGTAAAACCCAGGACGCGCAGATCCACATGCGCGGTCTGAATTGCGGGCAGATTAGTTGGACTGAAAGCGATCAACGCTTCCAAGCCCCACCACGCCAGCACCAGGCCCAGCGCTCCGCCCAGGATCGAAATCAATACCGATTCCACCAACAACTGCTGCACTAGCCGAAATCGGCCGGCGCCCATGGCTTGCGCGCACGGCCATTTCCCTCTGGCGGGCGGTGGCTCGCGCCAGCAGGAGATTGGCGACGTTAGCGCAAGCTATCAACAGGACAAACGCCACCGCGCACATGATCACCAGCAACGGACGCCGCAAATTGCCCGTCGATGCTTCCTGCAGCGGCGCAAACACCAGCTTACGGATTGCACTAGGATCGGCTACGGTAATAGTCTGCTGCACGGAATCCAGTTCGGCTTGCAGGCGAGCCTCCGTAATTCCCGGTTTCAAACGCCCGATCACCCGTAGAAAATGCGCATCCGGAAACTTCTTGAATAGACCGGTCGAGAGCGCGGCGGGCACCCAGAGGCGATAATTCCGCGCAGGATATTCAAAGCCGGCCGGCATCACACCGACCACCTTGTAATGTTCGCCGTTCAATACCACCGATTGGCCCACGATATTGCGGTTCGCCTCGAACCGCTCGCGCCAAAGACTATCGCTCAGCAGGAGTTCGTGGTCGATGTCCCGCCCTTCCTGCTTCGGGAAGAAAAGTTCTGCCAGTCGCCGCCTGTACTCCGAGCACTTGGAATAGGGCAGGCGTCGCGATTTGCCCCAGAAACAGCGTGGGATCCCCCCGGCCGCTCAGTGTGAAACCATTCCCAACCGAGGCACCGAGGCTTTCGAAGACCTGTGTTTGTGCCATCCATAGTCTCAGCTCCTTTGCGGAAAGGCACGTGGTCCTTTTGCGCCATTTTCTGCCAAACCGAGAGGATGCGCCCAGGCTCCCTACAGGGCAAGGGGCGTAGCAAGACTGAGTTAACGATGCTGAAGATACTGGTATTCGCGCCGATTCCCAACGCCAGCGCGAGTACGGCCATCACCGTGAAACCAGGATTCTTGATGAGCATCCTGAAAGCGAATCGGAAATCCTGGAAAACTGAGGTCATCCTTCGAGTGAAGCAGCCCTGCTGCCAAATCTTTTCCTGCAAAATCAGCCACTTGCTTTAAACGGTGTGTTCGCGGGTGGGACGCAGTGTGCTCACTCGCACGCACAGCAACGGATGTTTGTGCGTATCATACCGTTGTGGCTTTTGAACACGATCTGGGTTTACGAGTAGCACGCACGCACCGGGAAGGCGTTACGGTGGAGTTGCTTTTGAGACCGGAGCTACTCAACAGCATGGGAGTGCTGCATGGGGGAGTGACGGCATCAGTGGTGGATGAAGCCGCCTGGTACGCGATGCGGCAGCACTTCAAAGAGCACCGTCCGTCCACCACTGCGGAGCTGAAGGTAAATTATCTGCTACCTATCGGAGGCAAAAAGCTGACCGCACGGGCGTACCTGCTAAGAGCGGGCAAGCATCTGTGCGTCTCGAGAGTGGATGTGTTCAATCAACAACGCCGTCTCGCGGCCGCGGCGATCGTTACCTATATGTTGCTGGCCTGATCGCTGCGCTTTAAGGGCGACGCCGTTTCGCTCGCAAGCAGATCGCCAGGCCGGCCAGCCCGGCTCCGAGCAGGCCCATCGAGCCTGGCTCCGGCACCCCTGCCGCCGGGCCTCTTGCAATGAACGAAAGATTGTCCAGGTATCCGTCAACCTGGTTACCGTCGATCCCAGTGCTCACGATGCGGAAGTCGATCTGGCGGGTGCCCACCGGAATCAGATCGGCACCGGAGGTGGTGCGGAACAACAGCCCCGTAAGGCCCATACGTTCAGCCAAGGTAACCGGGCCAATGGTCGCGCTGCCCAGCGTCATGCCTCCACCGTTATTGAAGAATGCCGTGAAATTCGCAAAGTCGCGTTGGTCCAGATAGCCGCCCAGATAGCCGCTCAGCGTAAAAGGGACCAGGCTCGCGTCGATCAATGCGGCCGCATTCGAAACATCCAGGATCTGGTCCGCGCTGGAGATGAATGTGCCGTCCGGATTGCCATTGGCTCCCCCCGAAAAGAAATTCAGCCCGCGATCGGGAGGCCCTGGATCTGTAAACCGCGGTACAGTGGGAATCGGCTGGGGTAAACTTGAATACTGAACTACGGTGAAGTTTCCGGCCGTAGTCATCCAATTCGGAACCGGCACTACTATGTTGTTGGTTGGCGATCCCGGCGCGGCTTCGGCGCCCGGATTCAGGATCACATTCTGGTTGAACAACAGCGCAGCCCGCGCGTCGACCGACGCGAAAAGCGAAAGAGCAAATAATGCAATGAAAGCGAAAGCAGATTGTTTTCTTATCAACGACATTCTCCTCGAAAATCAATGCTACGCTACTGAACAAATCGATTCGATAGGCGTTTAATCCTACCGGTACCACGACTGCTGGCACTTCCTGCCGCGAAATGTATCGTATACCACCCTGGGGGGACGAAAGGTCAGTAGCCGTGCACAACGTCAACCGCGGAATCCAAAAAATGTATTGTATACAGCCAGTTGCCGCCATCGATCTTTGTTCAATCGCGCGCTCCCGTTACTTCAATGTAGTGCCAGGGTTTTCCATCGTACCCGGTACAGATCTCACACATCGGACTACTCCCCATCCACCCGAAGTTTTCAGGGTCATCTATTCGGTCATTTATTAAGATTCGGGTTAGGCTGACATTCCCCTTTCCAAGAACGTTACATTTGGGTAGTGGAGCAGCTTGCACTCACCTGGGAACCGGCTCGTCGAACCTACACAGTCGCGGAATTGAATGCGCGCATCCGTTCCCTACTGGAAGTGGAGTTTGACGATGTCTGGGTCGCCGGCGAAATTTCCGGGTGCAAAGCGGCTGCCAGCGGGCATTGCTACTTCACCCTCAAGGACAGGGATGCCCAGGTGCGCTGCGTCTGTTTTCGCAACGACCTCCGGTACCTGAAGTTCAAGCCGCAGGACGGCGTAGCCGTGCTGGTGCGCGGGCATCTGGACGTGTTCGAGGCGCGCGGCGAGTATCAGCTCCTGGTGAGGCTGATCGAGTTGCAAGGGCAAGGCGTCTTGCAGTTTGCCTTTGAACAATTGAAGAAAAAACTGGCGGCCGAAGGGCTGTTTCAACCGGCTGCGAAAAGGCCCATCCCGAAACTGCCGCAGCGCATTGGCATCGTGACATCGCCCAGTGGAGCGGTGCTTCAGGATATGCTGCACATCCTGTCCCGCCGTTTCCCGGGGCTGCACATTCGGCTTTATCCGGCGCAAGTGCAAGGCGAGGGTGCCATCGAAATGGTGTGCCGGGCGATCACGTATTTCGCGCGCTCCGGTTGGGCAGATGTCATCGTGATCGCCCGCGGAGGCGGTTCCCTCGAAGACCTTTGGACCTTCAATGAGGAAGCGGTAGCCCGAGCGATTGCGGCATGCCAGGTCCCGCTGATCTCCGCCATTG
>JBBSHP010000682.1:0-3648 GCA_038232555.1 Bryobacterales bacterium | reverse complement strand
GTTTCAGGAAGAAGGCAAGGATGCGGTGACGTTGAACGCCACCGGAGATGGTAAAACGGGTGCCATTGAGATCAAGTCCGCCGACGGGACCGTCAAGATCGGCGGTGGCCAGAGCGCCAAGATTCCATCGTGGGTTCCAAACTATCCCGGATCGGATCCGACCGTGGCGTACTCAGCGCAGTCCAAGGAGGGGGACAGCGGTAGCTATCAGTTCAAAACCAAAGACGCTACGGATAAAGTAGCGCGCTTCTATGAGGATGGTCTAAAATCTTCGGGCATGAAAGTCACTACGACGATCAGCAGTTCCGGGGATTCCGGCGGCGGTGGCATGATCGTCGGGGCAGACGAGGGCAAGAAGCATTCCGCGATTGTTCTGCTAGGTTCGGATGAAGGTAGCACCACCGTGAGTGTCACTTTCACGGTCACTAAATAACGTGCAGAAGCTCTGTGCGTTTTTTGTGCTGACGGCCACTTTCCTGGCTGCTTCCGAAGACCCGCCCGCTATGGATTGTCCGGGTGATCGCGGCCACACGCGTGCCCGGCGTCAACTACCAAAATCGCACCAGCGATAAATACTTCACTCGCTTCATCATTCCACCGCCGAAATAGATGCTTCGCGGCTCTGGTCCTTTCCACCCGTCATCGTGAGGGAACGTCCTGACCACTTCACGGGACCAAACATCCCGGCATCCCATCCGGAACAGCCGCCATCCTCTTTTCGAATTTCGCGGCCTGAGGCTTCCCGGCTAACGTCATGGTGAGCTGCCCGCCAGTAAGGCGGTAGGTTCCCACATCCTGGGATGGGATGCGCGCTCCGCCTCAAGGCTCTGGCCGGAAGCTATGCTCGCCCCATTTGTTATAAACTTCCGCATTCCCCGGTTCCACCCCGATGGCCGCGCGATAGCAGTTTACTGCGTTCGGGTAGTTGCCGAATTGGCCTGCAAGTCACCCGCATTGACAATATCCTTCAATCCGCGGCGCATATACTCAAGGCGGCCGACGCGACCAGAACGCCCCTGACGCTTCGGTTCATGGCTTTTCCTCCGTTATGCGAAGCTGCTTCTTTAGAGATTCAATATCGGCCCGGGCTTCCTCGCGGTCTCCTGACTCCGGGGCTAGGTTCAGATACAAGCCCTTCCGGGTGGTCACGTGGAAGGCGCCAACCGCCTTTCCAACAACGGCGTTTAGTTTGATCTCGGCAATCTCCGAGGCAGGGATCACCAAGGGCGCTTCCCCTCCTGCGGACGTAAACGTCAGCGAACTCCCCTGGACATCGAGGAGCGCCCCTGCGGCTTGATCGAAATACACCTTGTCACCTACCCGGGAGCGGTCATAGATCACCCGGATCGGCTTCGCATTTTCACCGCGCCTCGAACCCCCGGCAGCCCTATAGCCCGAAGGAACGGCGTACGGGGCCTGCTCCGCATACTGCGGCTGTTGCGGCATGGGCTGCTCTTGCGCGTACTGCGGCTGCTGCTGCGGCATGGGCTGCTGCTGCTGCGCATATTGTGGCTGCTGCTGCGGGTACTGCGGCTGCTGATAGGCCGCCTGGGCGTTCGGGTCCATCTGGCCCGGCCCCGGCGCATACCCCCGCATCGGCGCATATCCGTTCACGGGCGCCTGGTAACCGGGCTGCCCCACCGGAGCTTGCGGTAAGCGTAGCCCGGCTGTGGCTGTGCCTGCGACAGCATCTGCCCCTGTTGGGCCTGCATCATGCGCTGCTGCTGCTGCTGGGCCTGATAAATCTGCCGCTGTTGCATCGCCGCCGACATTGTCTGCATACCAACCGAGAGAATCGCGGCTAACATGTCGGCCTTCTGCCCACGGGTGGTTCCGCCCCCACCGGCCGCCATTACTCTCGGCTCGAGGGTGGGGTCGAGCGAACGAGCGCTGGCTTGGTACTCTTCGGCGCGCTTGGCATCACCCGCCTTCTTCGCGGTTTCACTCATAGCTAGGTAGATCGGCGCCCGCAGCAACGGATCGTTGGGATAAAGCTCCAGATACCGTTGGTATTCACGCAGCGCGGCATCGAAATTCCCCTCGCGCACCGCCGAACGCGCTTTCTCGTCCAGTTGCTTCCCCATGTCCGGGTCCATGGGAACCTTCAGATCCCGCGCGCTCAGCAAGCTGATCGGCACCAAAAGCACCAACGAAACGATCTGCTTTCTTATTGTCATGATTAGTTCCTTGTAGATTCCTCAGGAGGCGCCGGTCACCACGAACGGGGCCCAATAAAATGGATGCGCGTAACGCTTCCTCACTTCGAGAGCCGCGGCGCGCATGGCTGCAGCCGGCTTTGCGCGGGCGTGTAAGCGTTTATAGAACTCCTGCATGAGCAGGGCTGTCGAGTCGTCGCTGACTCTCCACAAGCTCGATATCACGGTGCTGGCTCCGGCGCTCAAGATGGTCCGGGTAAGGCCTGACACCTCGTCGCCCCCAAGCAGTCTGCCCACGCCGGTTTCGCACGCGCTCAGTACCACCAGCCTGGCCTTGAGCCGCAGGTCCATCAACTCGTAAAGCGAGACGCGGCTGGCCTGCCCCGGCGCGGGGCTCACCAGCAAAGCGCTGAAGAGCGGAGCGTGCTCATCCAGCACGCCATGCGTGGCAAAGTGAACCTGCTCGTGTTCGCGTAGCGCTGCGATAGCGGCATCGTGCGTCAGCTCCCCTTCGCTCGCACGCTGAGCCTGGGGATAGATCCGGGCGATTCCGGCGGTTTCTACCAGCGTACCGGGCAGCGCGGGCCAACCCTCCGCCTTCACGGCCCCCAGCGCACCCAGGAAGAGATCGGTACTCTTTCCCGACCTTTCCCGAAGCAGCGTGAGCGTGGTGGCACTGGGTAGGTACGAAATCGAGAAGCGGTCGATTAGGCTCGCGCCATCCGGGTGCAACAGGACCTGAAACGGAAGGTAATTCAGGTATGCGGCCGGGACGATCCGCAGAGTCCTTACTTCGCGCGGCAGCCGGGCCGCCACGGGTTGCCAAACGGCTTTCGAAATCTCCTCCAGCAGAGGTTTCAATTGATCGCCGGAACGGCTGTCAGCCAGCAAGCTTCGCAACTGAAATACTTTGGCGGGCAGGACTCTGTCGATTTTCCAGGTGATCTGATCTGAGAAAGACCTGGTCACAATAAAGACCATCAGAGCGTTCGGTAACAGCGCATATTCCACTAGAGCCGTTCCCGTGGCCAATTTGGCTCGCACCTGGCGCAATGCCGGAGGATCGAGTGAAACTGCCCGGGCGGCAGGTAAAGCGTTCAGTCCGGCCCGATCGCGCGCCAGCGTGAACCGGGCTTCGAGACGGCTGAGCTCGCCTCCCAGCGCGGCCGGCTCGTGCCCGGAGGCGCGCAGAGTACTGTCGTTTTCCGGCGCCAGCTCCGCGCGGATATTCACAATCTGCTTCTCGAGAAGTGCCAGCTCGGCGATGGCGCCGGGGGGCGTTATTTCCTTGAATCGATGTCCTTGTAGGGTCTCCACGAACGCCCGGGCCTTGCTCCGCTCCAGATACTGCCAGGCTTCCTCATGCCTGCCGAGGCGTGTGAGCGTGGCCAGCAGGCGTCCGTACAGCTCGGTCACGGACTGATTGTCGATGAATGCTTCGCGCTGTTCCGCCCGGCCAAAGCCGGAGCGGACCTCCTCCACTTTCGATACC
>JBBSHP010000681.1:0-3655 GCA_038232555.1 Bryobacterales bacterium | reverse complement strand
TGGCCACTCTCGAGAAGGAAGGGCTGACGCCTTCTCCGGAAGCGGATGGCATCACGCTGCTGCGGCGGCTTAGCTTCGATCTCACCGGCTTGCCGCCAACTCCTGCTGAGATTAATGCGTTTCTAACGGACAAATCGCCCACCGCGTACGAGAAGCAGGTTGATCGCCTGCTAGCTTCGCCACATTACGGAGAACGAATGGCGATGCAGTGGCTGGACGCGGCGCGTTATGCCGACACGCATGGCTTTCACATCGATAGTCATCGCGACATGTGGCCCTGGAGAGATTGGGTGATTCGCGCCTACAACAACAATCTGCCGTTCGATCGCTTTACCGTAGAGCAATTGGCTGGCGACCTGCTGCCTAACGCCACTCGCGATCAGAAGACTGCTAGCGGTTTCAACCGTAACCACATGATCAACTTCGAGGGCGGTGCGATTCCCGAAGAGTATCGCGTCGAATACGTGGCTGATCGTGTGGATGCTACCTCCAGCACGTGGTTGGCGTTGACGATGGGTTGCGCCCGTTGTCACGACCACAAGTACGATCCCATCAAGCAGTCCGAGTATTACCAATTCTTCGCTTTCTTCAACAGCATCGATGAAAAGGGACTGGACGGAAAAGAGGGGAACGCCAAACCATTTCTGACTCTTCCGTCGGAAGGGCAAGAACGGATGATGGCGGACCTGGACACCCGTATACCGGTCCTTCAGGCTCTGGTGACCGACGAGAAGATTGCTGAAGTCTTGAAAGACTGGAAGGCTAAGCGTAGGGCGGACTTCAAGGGCGGCGAGCCGCCGTCGATCCGTCAAGGCCTGCTGGCTCATTACGAGATGAAGAACGGCTTGAAGGATAGCGCAAGGCAGGATCGCGAGGGGCGCTTGATTCGGGGCGAGACTGCCGCTATGCAGACTCCGGTTGGCGAGGAGCTTGAATTCCTCGGCGATGGCTATGCCGACCTCGGACCTATCGACCTCGGCAACGTCTACTCGCTCGCGTTTTTGCTGCGCGTAGGGGCTACCAAAGCGGAGGCAGGGCAGAACAGCCCTCACACGACTATATTCCGGCAAGCGAACAATCTGGAACTCTGGTACGACTCACTGCAACCGATGCCTCACTTGAAGCAGGGCGCCTACTTGCACATAGAAATGCCGGGCGTCCATCTCCGTACCACTAAGCGATTGGTCTACGGCGAAGACTATCACGTGGTTCTGCGGCACTCCGATCACGTATCGGTGTATCTCAATAATTACGAGACTGCCCTTACAGTTCAACCTCGGAAATCGAATGCCGGATTGCGGCCTGCCGCAAACTTTGAAATCGGCTGGGCCGAGGCGCGGGAGGATCGTAAGGGCTTTCGTGGCCGACTCGCTGACTTGCGTTTTTACAACCGGCTGCTCGACCCGACGGAAACCGAGTATCTGGCGATCCAGAGGCCGGTCTCCGAGCTATTGGGCGTCGCGGACGCCAAGCTAACTCCCGAACAAAAACGCGCAATTCGAACCCATTTTCTTCAGTATGAAGCTCCGGAAGACCTTCGACGAATCAACGCCGATCTGAATCGTCTGCTCGATGAGAAGACAAAGCTCGGGTACGAAATTCCCAGCGTCATGATCATGGAGGATTTGCCTACTCCACGTGAGAGCTTTATCCTGGCGCGCGGCGATTATCGAAACCACGGGGACAAGGTGACACCGGGTGTCCCGGCCATCCTGCCGCCTCTTGCGGCCGACCGGCCAGCGGATCGGTTGGCACTGGCCGAATGGTTGGTTGATCCAAAGCACCCGCTGACGGCGCGCGTCGCCGTGAATCGTTTCTGGCAGAACTACTTTAGTGTGGGCATCGTCAAGACTAGCGAGAATTTCGGCTCGCAAGGCGAGCCTCCCAGTCATCCCGAGTTGCTGGATTGGCTTGCTACCGAGTTCGTTCGAACCGGCTGGGACGTGAAGGCGATGCAGCGGCTCATCGTCACATCCGCTACCTACCGCCAATCCTCTAAGACCACTCCGGAGTTGATCGAGCGCGATCCTGAGAACCGCCTGCTAGCGCATATGTCGCGTTTTCGGCTGCCTGCGGAAATGATTCGTGATAATGCTTTGGCCGTGAGCGGGCTGCTCAATGATCAGATCGGTGGCAAGAGCGTTTACCCCTATCAACCGTCCGGGATCTGGGAGGAGACAGCGCGCGGGGAAATCTTCTCAGCACAGGTGTACGAGCAGAGCCATGGGCCCGATCTTTACCGGCGTAGCATGTACTGGTTTTGGAAACGCACATCGCCTCCGCCGTCGCTCGGGCTATTCGATGCGCCGGACCGCGAGAAGTGTCTTGCGCGGCGATTGACCACCAATACGCCCTTGCAGGCACTGGTGTTGATGAACGATCCAACCTACATCGAAGCCGCGCGGCACCTGGCGCAGGGAGTGATGAAGGAGGCTGGAGTTGACTCGCGTGGACGGGCCCGGCTGGCTTTTCAATTGGTTACCGGCCGTCTACCGGATGCGCAGGAGACTGCGGTCGTCCGCGATCTCGCGGGACGTCAATTGGCGCGGTATCGGAAGGATCGCGCTGCCGCTGATCAACTTTTGCACATTGGCGAATCGCCGGTAGACAAGAAATTGGAGCCTGCGGAACTTGCCGCCTGGACCAATGCCGTCGCGGTGATCCTCAGCATGGATGAAACAATTACGAAGGAGTAGCGGCCGATGGACTGGGAAAGAGAACTTAATCTAACTGCAACAAGGCGGCAGCTTTTCGGGCGGACGGCAACCGGTGTTGGCCTCGCGGCGCTGGCGACTTTGTTCCAGGATAAAGCGCAGGCTGCGACGACTGGAGCCTTGCCCAACATGCCGAATTTCGCTCCCAAGGCGAAGCGCGTGATCTTTCTGCACCAGTCGGGTGGTCCGTCGCAACTCGACCTGTTCGATTACAAGCCTGATCTCAAGAAGAGACAAGGGGAGGAACTGCCCGATTCCATCCGCATGGGTCAGCGCATTACGGGCATGACATCGGGCCAGAAGTCTTTGCCGGTGGCTCCCTCGATTTTCAAGTTTCAGCAATCCGGCAAGAGCGGCATGTGGCACAGCGATTTGATTCCGCATTTCGCCAAAATCGCTGACGAAGTTTGCCTGCTAAAAACCGTGAATACGGAAGCGATCAATCACGATCCGGCCATCACTTTTCTGCAAACGGGCAGCCAGCAGCCCGGACGGCCCAGCGCCGGCTCCTGGGTTTCTTACGGTCTGGGAAGCGAGAACCAGGATCTCCCGGCGTTCATAGTGATGATCTCGCAGCAGAACTCGTTAAACGCCGATCAGCCGCTCTTCTCGCGATTGTGGAGCGCCGGCTTCCTGCCCTCGCGCTACCAGGGTGTCCGGTTACGAGGCGGGCAGGACCCGGTGCTGTACCTGGCCGATGCTCCCGGTATCTCTCGGCCAGCGCGCCGCGAGATGCTGGACGCTTTGGCGGAGCTGAACAAGATGCGGAGTGCCGCCTATCACGATCCCGAAATCGAGACTCGCATCCAGCAATTCGAGATGGCGTACCGGATGCAGGCGTCGGTGCCGGAGCTGTCGGACTTGACCACCGAGCCGAAAGAGACGCTGGACCTCTACGGCCCCGACGTGCTACGGCCCGGCTCGTTCGCCGGCAACTGCCT
>JBBSHP010000680.1:0-3658 GCA_038232555.1 Bryobacterales bacterium | reverse complement strand
GTAAGCCTTGCGCGTGATGATCGTGATCTTCGGAACCGTGGCTTCGGCGTAGGCATACAGCAGTTTGGCGCCGTGCCGTATGATGCCACCGAACTCCTGTCCGGTCCCGGGCAGAAAGCCGGGTACGTCCTCGAAGGTAATGATCGGAATGTTGAAGGCATCGCAAAACCGGACGAAGCGCGCGCCCTTTACAGATGAGTTGATGTCGAGGCAACCGGCCAGATAGGCGGGCTGATTCGCAACAATGCCAACGCTGCGTCCTTCCATGCGGGCGAAGCCCACTACGATGTTTCGCGCAAAATGTTCCTGGACCTCAAAGAAACGAGCGTCGTCCACGACCCGATGGATCAGATCTTTGATGTCGTACGGCTGATTGGACTCGCTGGGAATCAGAGTGTCCAATGCCGGGTCGGCCCGATCGACAGGATCGCTGCCGGGAGAGACCGGTACATCGTCGCGATTGTTCTGGGGCAGGTAGGACAGCAACTCGCGGACGAGGCGCAGGCAGTCGGCGTCATCATGCGCAAGAAAATGCGCGACTCCGCTGATGGAATTATGGGTTTCGGCACCACCCAGCTTTTCTTTGGTGACATCCTCATGCGTCACGGTCTTGATCACGTCGGGACCGGTGACGAACATGTGGCTGGTGCGATCGACCATGAAAACGAAGTCAGTGAGCGCGGGGGAATAGACGGCGCCGCCAGCGCAGGGACCCATGATGGCGGAAATTTGAGGAACCACGCCGCTGGCCATGGTGTTGCGGAGGAAGATGTCGGCGTATCCACCGAGCGAGAGGACACCCTCCTGGATGCGGGCTCCGCCGGAATCGTTCAAGCCGACCAGGGGCGCGCCGGTCTTGAGCGCGAGGTCCATAACCTTGACGATTTTGTGCGCATTGGTTTCCGAGAGCGACCCACCGAACACCGTGAAATCCTGCGCGAAGACATAAGTGAGCCGACCGTTGATGTGACCGAAGCCGGTGATGAAGCCGTCTCCATCGACCACTTGGCATTCCATGCCGAAGTCGTGGCTGCGATGGCGCACGAGTTTGTCCAGCTCCTCAAATGAGCCTTCATCGAGCAGCAATTCAACGCGCTCACGAGCGGACAGCTTGCCTTCCGCGTGTTGCCGCTCGCGGCGCTCGATCCCACCACCGGCTTCGGCATTGGCATGACGGCGGCGGACTTCATCCAATCGACTAGTAGACATCAACAGACAACAGTAGCAAGTTTGGCCGCGAACGAACGCGAATCAACGCGAATGAACGCCCGTCGACTTGACGCGCATGGGCGCATTATTTGTGGTGTGGCGTTTCTGACTCGGTTCCGGATTGATGAGCCGTAACTCTATGGTTCGGCGGCTGCGGGCATCCTTAAGAGATTGGAAGTCGATCTTGCCTAGCGGGGTTCGATTGAGGAGCTGAGTGAGGCCTTTGGCGGTTTCAGGCCACTGGATGGCTGGATTGGCGATGGGTAACGCTTGCAGTAGCTGGGTGGCGGTGCCAGTCCACTCGGTGCGGTGGTTGAGGAATTTGGCGATGGCGGTGGCTACCGGATCCGGGGCGGTGGGGGCGGGCATCCACTGAGGAGCCGGGTGGCTGGCCATGTCGCACAGGGTCCCCAGAAGCTGGGGGTGAAGCTGTTCAAAGGCGGGGAGCGAGATGGTTGCGCTGACTGGTACGGCGATGATGAGGGCTCTTTCTGCCAAGCCGATTCCGGATGGGATGGGGTCGGCCGTGGCGAAGAGCATGGGGCGCTGCAGGTAGACATGAAAGGGCTCAGGATCGGAGGAGCTATCGCGCGCGGCGATGACGGCTCCGGTGGAGAGATCGACCAGTTCGCGGAGGACTTTGGCGGGGATGCGTTCGATGTGATCCAGGGCGAGGATCCAGTTGTGAGTGGCTAAGGAATGGAGATCCCGTACGGATTTGGGCAGAGGGCAGAAGGGGGCTGGGCCGGGATCGATGAGAGTGCGCAGGACGTGTGCCAGGGCGGTCCGGGCCGGTGAGGCTGGGCCTTGCAGGACCAGGATAGGATACGGGCCGGTGGGAGACATGGCTGCGGTGGACCAGGACATGGAGTGGGCGAAATGTTCCGGAGCCAGGTGGAGGAGTTTGCGAAAACGGTGGAGTGCCCCGGGTTGCGGCGCTTCCGGCAGCGGTAACGGCCGGGCGGAGCGAGTGGAGCGGAAGTGGGCTGCGAGATTCTGGGTGATGCTCCAGCCATGCGCGTGGATTGCGACGGCCTGACCTGCGTCGTTGTAGAGATCCAGCAAGATGGTGTGGTTGCTGCCGCGGGCGATGCGCCGGGTTACCGGTGTGCGCGGGCCGCCGCCAAATTGCGATTGAGCCTCAAGCAGCCCGACGACGTCGCGGAGGGCGGAGGCTGGCGGGGTGATTTGGTGCTCGGTGTAGAAGCGCTCCAGTAGCCAGTTGCGGAAGGCGTTGGATTTGAGAGGGATCACCTGGTGGGCCTCATTGCCGAGCGGAATGCTGACGAAGCATTGGCCGAGTTCGGTAGACAGAGGGGTGGCGGCGGAAGCGGAGGCGAGCAGGGCCTGGATCTGCCAGGTGCGTGTAAAGGTTAGAGGTGTCATCCTGATCTACGAATAACGTGGGGGGCGGGAGCAGCAGTGCGTGTGGAATGCTAAGTGGTTGGAGGGGCGGGAGATTGAGGTTGAAAATAAATGGGAACGGCGAAAAGCAAGGGCCACGAATGAACACGAATGAACACGAATGAGAAGTGATTGGGCTGGGGGCAGTCGAGGGGATGAAAACGGTTTCCGGGATGTTTGAGTAGCCGCTTCACTCTGAAAGCCGGTAGCGTTCTGGCGCAAGAAGCCCGCTTGGGACCCTGGCACGGCTTTAGTTAGGGAGCACAGAATAACCGCTCGTTTCGGTGGGTAGAACCTTTGAGGCTGCTGCGCGGCGGAGGCGAATGCGGGAGCCTGTGCGCTACTCTGGGAGGGGACAACAACCACATCGAATGGCAGACGAACAGAACAAGAAAGATTCAGAAGGCGCGCTGGTGGGTGCAGCGAAAGCGATCGGCTCGGTAGCGGGCAAGGTAGCAAAGCTAGCCGGTGGTGCTGCGGAAAAGCCATCCGCGCCGGCATCGAAACCGGAGTACAAAGAGGGCATGTATAAGGCCACGTACCTGGGCAGCGGGACCTTTATCATTACCAAGCCCAAGCGGAAGAAGGGCAAGCTGCAGCAATCGCGTCTGAAGGGGACGGTTCGGGGCGCGCGCAAGTAGCTTGATCTGAGGCGTAATAGCCAAGACTTGATCTTGCATGTTGGATGTCCGTTATACTCGCGACTGTCGATTGCGCCAGATCCGCCACTCTCCGGTGACGGGACTTCACCAGGCGGAAGCCTCTAAGGCTTGAGGACGGTCCAACTTCCGGGCGCGTAATCCGGAAGGGATTGGTGGGCATGAAAACGCCGAAGGAGCGTAGCAATGGCAACGAAGAAGCGGGCGAACGCCAAGGAACCTCAGCGTGCCAAAGCAGCCGCAGCAAAGCGGGTATACGTCTCGGCAGAGAACATGCCCCGGAAGACGCTCGAGGATGCGATTCTCATCGCCAAGAAGCTTCACGAGATTTACCACGGAAAGTCTGCCACTCGGGATGAGCTCGCGACTGTGATCGGATCGGCAGC
>JBBSHP010000679.1:0-3664 GCA_038232555.1 Bryobacterales bacterium | reverse complement strand
CTTGTGCAGAAGATTCAGAAGCATCAGTTTAAGACCGGCAAGTTGGGTGGCCGCTCAGCCACAATGCCGGAACTTTGAAATGCTGTACTGGCCGCTTGATCCGAAATTTCGAACAATCCGAAGGCGCACAGCCGCTTACGAACTTTGCACCAGAGCCGCCTTGGGCATGGAATTCGATTCGGGAGCCGCGAAGAGCTCATGTACCTTAGACCTACAGTGCTCTCAGAAACGCCACCAGGTCCGCTTTCTCCGCCTGCGTCAGCTTGGTGCTGGAAATTAGATTGAAAAACTCGACCGTATCCTCCAACGTCAGCAGCCGCCCGTCGTGGAGATACGGGGGAGAATCCTTGACGCCGCGCAGCGGAAACGTCTTGATCGGCCCGTCTGCCGTTGCCATTGCATTATTGATCATCCGCGCCGTGAAAAACCGTTCCGCGCGCAGGTTGTGCATCGAATTGTCCGTGTAATAAGGCGCCGGATGGCACCCTGCGCACTTCGCTTTTCCGGAGAACAACGCCTCTCCACGCTTCTCCGCCTCGGTCGCCAACGCCGGATCGAGTTTTCCGTCGATACCTAGCTTTGGGGCGGGCGGAAAATCGAGCAGCTCCTGGAACTCAGCCATGGAGTGGACCTGGGTAGCCCGCTCCAGAACATTTACGCCCTTTTTCGTGGCAATCACCGGATCCCCATCAAAATACGCGGCGCGTTGTTCGAACTCGGTGAAGTCCTCGACTGTCTTGAGCGCGCGCTGCGATCCGAACAGCCGCTGAATATTCACGCCCCGGAGAGATGGCGTCTCGATCCGATGCCGGAACTCCTGCGGACGAATGTCTCCGACCAGGTGCGCGGCTCCGTTGGTGTGACCGTTCGTGTGGCAATCGAAACAGGCGACGCCGCGGCTGGCACGCTCGGAACGCCTGTCCTCGGTCTGGTTGAATTGCTGTTGCGGAAACGGAGTCAGCAGCAGGCGCAGGCCTTCGATCTGCTTGGGATTCAAGATCCCGTTGAATGTCTCGTAGAAATTCTCGATGGTGATCTCTTTGCCCTTCGAAACGTCGCCCAGATCCGGGCGCGTCGTTAGATAAATGGGCGCGGGAAATTCCGGCAGGAGATGGTCGGGAAGATCGAAATCCAGATCGAACCGGGTGAGATCGCGGTCCTCCTGTTTCTTGATCTCATCGATGTGAAACTTCGGAAATAGCATGCCGCCTTCCGGATGATTGGCGTGCGGAAGGGGCATGAATCCGATGGGAAACAGGTCTTTCGAGCGAATCTCATCCGGGGTCATTTGGGCAAGACTCTGCCAAGTCGCGCCGTTGGGAAGCTTGACGCGAACGCCGTCCTGAATGGCTTTGCCGCGCGACATCGTTATGCCATGAGTCGCGTGATTGCGCAGGTCGTAACGCTGCTCGAGCAGAGCCAGTTGCCGCTTCATGATCTCCGGCTTCGCCGCTTTCATGCGCGTCATGACCGAGGAGAAGCTCTCATCAATCTTCACGGGCATATAGCTGGAAGGTGGCTTCTTCGGGTCGGGGGCGGGCTGCGCCTGAAGGCACGCGGCAAGACAGAACGCAAGGAGGATTCTCATTTGAATGTATTTTATACTATGTTCGCGGTCCAACCTGCGATTAAGCGAAGGGTCGACGCGAACGACATCGAAAGTCAACCGGACGATCATCCCGCCTTGGGCGGGAACATTGACAATAGTGAACAGCAGGGCGATCAGTGAATTCGGGCTCATTTTCGGAATGAAACCGGGTCTTATACGACTCCTTGTCCTTCATGCGGACCAACAGGAACCGTTGTCAAGATTATGGTGGATCTAGCGCGTGCGCTACGGCCAAGCGCATGAGAATTGCCCTCGCGGAATGTAGCAGCAGGCCTATGACTGGTATAGCGCATGAGGAGTTGTGGCAGGGCATTTAGCGCATGTTTGCGCGATTTCACCCACGGTGTATTGCTGGCTGATTGGAATGCCTAATCTCCTCTATACTCCGGGGTCTCGTTGTTCCATCTCGCAGGTGGACCTCTGATTGCAACTTACGGCAAGGAGAAAACACACCATGATGATTGCGGCAAACCCGCCCGCTTCGGAACTGGATACATCCGGCATTCGCGCCCCAAGGTTGATGCGAGCCAATGTCTTCCGTGGAGCGGGAAATTGCGCTTTGGAGGAAAAGCCCATCCCAAGTGCGGGCGTCGGCGAGGCAGTGATAAAGGTCCGGTTAACCACGATCTGTGGGACCGATGTAAACATTGTTCGGGGCGAGTATCCGATCGCACGCGGTCTGACCATTGGACACGAAGCCGTTGGAACCATTCACGAGCTCGGCGCCGGTCTCACCGGCTATCATCCTGGCCAGCGCGTTCTTGTGGGCGCCATTACACCTTGCGTTCAATGCGAAGACTGCCTTGCCGGACATACATCTCAATGTGGCGGCGCGCTGGGCGGCTGGAAGTTTGGCAACACCATTGATGGAGTCCAGGCCGAGTACGCGCGTGTGCCTTTCGCACAGGCCAACCTTGCTCCGATTCCGGACAATCTCTCAGACGAAGATGTTCTCCTGTTGGCTGACATCGCCTCCACGGGATTCGCCGCGGCTGAAAGCGGCGGAGTACGTCTCGGTGATTCGGTTGCTGTGTTTGCGCAGGGCCCCATCGGACTGTGTGCAACGCTCGGTGCCAAACTCATGGGTGCCGGGCAGATATTCGCGGTGGAGCCGAATCCGTTCCGGCTTACGTTGGCTAAACATTTCGGGGCAACAAAGACCTTGCACCCGGACGAAAACCCGGTCCAGATGATTCGGGAGGCCACCGGGGCACGCGGCGTTGATGTTGCAATCGAGGCGCTGGGGACTCAAGCCACGTTCGAACATGCATTGCGTGTATTGCGTCCAGGGGGAACTCTTTCGAGTGTTGGCGTGTACTCAAGTCATCTGATTGTCCCTTTGGAACCATTTGGGTCGGGTCTGGCCGATCATAAGATAGTCAGCACGTTGTGTCCGGGCGGCAAGGAACGTATGGCCAGGCTAATGCGGCTGGTGGAGGCCGGCCGGATCGACCTCAAACCTTTGCTCACTCACCACTTCCCGCTGGCGGAGATCACTAAAGCCTATGACTTGTTTGCCGAACAAAGGGACAATGTTCTCAAAGTCGCGATCCATGTATCGTAGGCGCGAACGTAAGAGATAAAACGCATGCCGACCTTCAAACACATACTCTTCCCAGTGGATTTCTCGGATCGGTCCCGCGCCGTTCGGCCCTTTGTTCAGTCGATGGCCAGCACATACAATCCTCGACTGACACTCATGCATGTCGTGCAACTTCCGACAGACACTTACGGCGTGCAGGCGGCTTGGCCTGTCCTCTTCGATCTCACGGCGATGCAGGAAGAAGCACAACAAAAACTGAAGGGATTTTTAGAATCGCCTGCGCCACATCTAAGAGTTGAAATGATCGCTGAACCGGGCGATCCGGCTGTTTACATCACCAGCTACTCGGAACAGAATGACGTAGATCTGATCATGATGCCGACGCACGGCTATGGAAGCTTTCGCGGCCTGCTGCTTGGCTCAGTGACAGCTAAGGTAATGCCAAGTGTGCCGTCTGGACGTCCACCCACACCGAAGATCCCGATCTCATCAAACATCTACGCTGTCAGAAT
>JBBSHP010000678.1:0-3665 GCA_038232555.1 Bryobacterales bacterium | reverse complement strand
TCATCAGCGTGAGGAGCGCTCCGAATCCGGCTGAAGGGAGGCCGGACAGAATCGTCAATGGGTGGATGTAGCTTTCGTACAAAGCCCCCAGAACGATGTAAACCACCATGATGGCCACGAACAACAGCAAGGTGAGATTCTTGAGCGAACTTTGAAACGCCGCGGCTGTTCCAGTGAAGCTGGTGGTTACTCTTCCGCGCAGGGTGTGTAAAGCAAGGTCCTCCACATCTTCTACCGCTTCCCCCAGCGAGACGCCGGGTTTGAGATTAAACGACACAGTCACTGAGGGCAGTTGGCCCGAATGAGCAATGCTCTGCGGACCGGCATCCTGCGTCACCTTAGCGAATGACCCGAGCGGAACAAAATTGCCATCCGCCGATTTAAAAAAAATCTTAGACAGATAATCTTCATACTTCTGATACTTCGGATCCAGCTCCAGCAAAACCCGGTATTGGTTCGATGGAGCATAGATCGTCGACGCCCAGCGCGGGCCGAATCCGCTGTACAGGGTCGATTCAATCTGTGCCACGGTCAGCCCCATGGTGGCAGCCTTGTCGCGGTCAATCGTGACGTTCACACGCGGGCTTCTGATCTGCAAATCGGTGTTGACGTCCTGGATGATCGGCAGCTTCAACAACTCCCGTTCCATCCGCGCCGCTTGCGAATACAAAATATCGGTGTCGTTGGCCTGGAGCGTAAATTCATAGCTGCTCTTTGAGCCGCGACCTCCGATCCGGATACTCTGCGGCATGTTCAGCAGAACCCGGAACTCTGGAAAGCCCCCCAACTACGGCCGCAGCGATTCCATGATTTGCTGCGCGCTCATCTTACGTTCCCTGCGCGGTTTCAACTGCACGTACATGCGGCTGTTGTTGCTGCCGCTCGAACCGAATCCACCGCCCACACTCGACATAAACGAGTCGATATTGGGGTCCTGCCGGAGGATGTTGGCCACGGTCTTCATGTAATCGACCATTTGGTAGTACGATGTGCCCTGGATCGCCTCCACATTGACATACATCTGGTCCATGTCCTGGTCGGGGATGAAGCCTTTAGGCACCTTGTCGAAGAGCACAACGGTAGACACCAGGACTCCCGCAAACACGATGCCCATGATGTAGCGATGGCGCAGAACCCGCGTGAGACTCCAATCATAGCCGCGCAGCATACTCGTGAATAACGCTTCCGTAACGCGGTGAAAGACCCCGTGTTTTTTATCCGGCTGGAACCGCAGAAAGCGGCTGCAGAGCATGGGAGTCAACGTCACCGACACGATCCCCGAAATCAGAATGGCGGTGCAAATCGTGATCGCAAATTCCCGGAAAAGACGTCCCAGGATGCCGCCCATAAAAACAATCGGGATGAACACCGCGGCCAGCGACAGTGTCATCGAGAGAATCGTGAAACTGATCTCGCGGGAACCCCGGAGCGCCGCCTGCAGTGGTTGCTCGCCGCGTTCGATATGCCGCACAATGTTTTCGAGCATCACAATCGCGTCATCCACAACGAAGCCGACCGACAGAATCAGAGCCATCATGGACAGGTTGTCCAGGCTATAGTCGAGCACATACATCACAGTGAAGGTGCCTAGGATCGAGAACGGGAGCGCCATGGCCGGAATGGCGGTAGCCGAGATGTTGCGCAGGAATAAAAAGATCACCATGACCACTAGGCCAAGGGTCAACAGCATCGTGAACTGAACATCTTTGAACGCGTCGTTGATGTTCTTGGCCCGCTGGCTGCGAATCATCATCTTCACTCCCGGCGGGAGTTGCGACTGGAAGAACGGCATCAATTTAATAACCGCGTTACTCACTTCAACGGTGTTGCTGCCGGGCTGCCGCATGATCATCAGGTTGATGGCGCGCTCCCCTCCGCTCTTACCGAAAATCCAGGAAGCGTTCTTGTCATCCTCCACGCTGTCCATCACGTGCGCCACTTGATTCAAGCGCACCGGAACGCCGTTGCGCCAAGCCACAACCATGGGCTGAAAAGCCGCGGCATCCATCAGTTGCCCGGTGGCTTGAAGATTGTAGGACTGCTTGGCTCCGAACAGCGTTCCTGTCGGCAGATTTACGTTCCAGTTTTGGATCGCTTGATCGATCTCGTTCAGTCCGATCTTGCGGGCCGCCAGTTTATCGGGATCGGCCTGCACGCGCACCGCGTACTTCTGCGAGCCCATCACCTGCACCTGAGCGACGCCGTCCACCATCGAAATCCGCTGCGCCATCATCCGCTCGGCATACTCATCCAGAACCCACAGCGGGAGAGTCGGCCCAGTCAGGCCGAGCATCAGGATCGGCATGTCGGACGGGTTGCTCTTGCGGAAGGAGGGCGGCGACGGCATCCCGGGCGGAAGCAGCGGAGTCGCCTCGCTGATAGCCGTCTGGACGTCTACAGCAGCCCCGTCAATGTCGCGGTTCAGATCGAATTGCAGCGTGATACTCGTGCTGCCCATCGAACTCACGGACGTCATGGAGTCCAGCCCCGCAATCCCCGTAAATTGCCGCTCCAGTGGCGTCGCCACAGCCGAAGCCATGGTGGCCGGGTTCGCACCCGGCAAGCTCGCGCCGACATTAATGGTCGGATAGTCCACCGTGGGCATATCGCTCACAGGCAGAGCATGGTAGGCGACCCCCCCAAAAACCGCAATCCCCAGCATCAGGAGGCTGGTGGCGATGGGTTTACGGATGAAGATTTCTGAGATATTCAAGCAAAGCCGCCTGGATAGGGCCAGGAATTCTATTTTAGCCGGATTTCAACCGCTAAAAAGGAGGCGTGCCAGGCGGAGGCATAGTTACAAACGAATCATTCACCAGACACTCGATAATTCATTCGGAGGGTGAGAGGATATAGGGATGTCGGCGAAGACTCCCGTAGAACACGTGGTCATCATCTTTAAAGAAAATCACTCCTTCGATAACTATTTTGGAAGATTCCCGGGTGCGAATGGAGACAGTTCATTGGCTCACGCGAGCGACCCGCCAGCGGTCTCTCCCGCGCACGATCATAAAACGTGGCTCGCCCGAGCGAAAAAGGGGGTTCGCCAGCAATATGCGGAAGCCGACATTCCCGCGTACTTTGCATACGCGCGGCAATTTACGCTGTGCGATAACTACTTCACCGATGTCGCTGGTCCATCCACGCCGAACCATTTGATGGTAGTTGCCGCCGCTTCACCGATTATCGACAATCCGCATTATCGCGATCCTATCATCATGAAGCCTCCATTCGATTTGCCGTCGCTGCCTGCCAACCTGCAACATGCCGGTTTGAGCTGGCGCAACTATGGCGGCTACATTTTCGGGGACATCACCGGCCTGCGCGCCAACCCGTGGAACGTGCATTCCGCGCAATTCGCGCTGGACGCCGCTTCCGGCACTCTTCCCTCCGTCTCCTGGGTTTTTGCGCCGGCGGGATTAAGCGAACACCCCGTCGATAGCGTGGCCAAAGGCGTGGCGTGGACGGTGGCCCAGATCAACGCCGTGGTCGCCGGCGGGCTCTGGCCAAAGACCGCGATTTTCATCACTTGGGACGATTGGGGTGGCTGGGCGGATCACGTGACGCCGCCGAACATTGAGAAGTGGATCGATGGCACTCAGTTCCGTTACGGATCGAGAGTGGGCTGTATCGCGATCGGACCTTACGCGAAACGGGGTCATATA
>JBBSHP010000677.1:0-3668 GCA_038232555.1 Bryobacterales bacterium | reverse complement strand
GGGAAGACGATACCCGGATTTACGAAGGGGCGCTAGCCGATCACGGCCGGTCGCCTTTCGATTTGACTCTGGATCACGAAACACGTGCTCTGGTTGAACAGGCACTTGCAAAGGTGAACCCTAATTTTCGCGCAGCCGTGGTGCTACGGGACATTGAGGATTTAAGTTACGAAGAGATTGCTGTTGTCCTGGAAATTTCGTTGGGAACAGTGAAATCCCGGATTCTAAGAGGACGTGAAGCCCTGCGCAGGATTTTGGAAGAGCGGCTGGAGCCGGAGCCGTCTTTGCGTTGGTCTCCACAAGCGATTGAGTAAATGCGTATGAAGAGTTGGACCGTGCAACGCCGCTCCCCGGAAAATCAACGCCGGATCAGGGAGACACTCCGTTCGCTACCGCGCCGGACTTCTCCGGCGGACCTAACGACGCGATTGCGCGTGATTGCATCGCGTGAACGCGCCAGGGACGCCGTAAGAAGGTCCGGTTCCCGAGGTTGGTTCCGTCACGCCGGGCTGACTCTCGACAATATGATGAAGCCCCTGGCTCTGCCGGCGGCGGGTGGCTTGTGCGCAGCCATATTGCTCTTCATGATCCTGGTCCCAACGTTCTCGGGAGCTTTCTATATGGGATCCGCGATCGATGTGCCTACCGGGCTGTTCACCGGCCCTACCGTAAAGAGCCTGGCCCCGATCGGCTTTCAGTATGGGGATGCCGAAGTGGATCTGCGCATTGACGAGCAGGGCCGCATCGTCAACTATTCCATCGTGGGAGGCCAAGGCCTCCAAAATGACGCGCTGCATCGGAGCATCGAGAATAATCTGCTGTTTACGCAATTCACGCCTGCCACTGCGTTTGGCGTTCCCATCACGGGCACGTTGCGGCTTTCCTTCCGCAGCAGCCGCATTGATGTGAAAGGCTAAGCTACCGAGCCTGTGTCCAGGAGACTCGGGCAACATTTTCTTACCCGTCCTGCTCTGCTTGAAAATATCGCGGTAGCGGTGTGCCCGGAAGAGTGCGATACGGTGCTGGAGATTGGGCCCGGGAAAGGGGCACTGACGACGTACCTGCTGCAGCGTGCAGCGCGCGTGATCGCGAGGGAGATTGACCCGGTGCTGGCGCAATATCTTCGGTCCAAGTTTCGCGATGAGCCCCGGCTGCAGATCGTGGAGGGAGATGTTCTGAAGACCGATCTTCGTCAGTGGGGACCGGTGACGGTAGCGGGCAACCTGCCGTATTACATCACCTCTGCGATCATCGAGCGCGTGCTGGCTCTAAGACCGCTACTGCTGGCCGCCGTTTTCCTAGTCCAGAAAGAGGTTGGACAACGGCTCACCGCGTCGCCAGGGACCCGCGATTACGGATACCTCAGCATACAAACGCAATTACTCTCGATGCCGGAGATGCTTTTTGGAGTACCCGCTGCGGCGTTTCATCCGCCACCCAAAGTGGAATCGGCAGTGGTACGGCTGGTGCCACGCGCGGAGTTGAGTGTGCCCGACGTGGGCGGATTCCTGCGATTTGCCGGCATGTGTTTTCGTCAGAAGAGGAAGACGCTGCGGAACAACCTGCTGGCAGCTTATGGAAACCATTTGGTAGACGAACTGCCGGAGGGCCGAAAGCGAGCGGAGCAACTCACCCTGGAGAACCTGATTGGGTTGTACGCGCGATTGTCTGGAAAAGCGAAATAACAGGCCGGTTGCCAGGCGTCTGCCCTCTATAGTGAAGATGTGACCAAGGCAGTGGTACTCGCAGCGGGCAAGGGCACGCGTATGGGAGCGCTGACGGCAGAGGTGCCCAAGCCGATGCTTCTGGTGAGCGGCAAGCCGTTGTTGGAGCACGTGCTGGAGCGGCTTCAGACCGCCGGCGTTCAGTGCGTGTTTATTGTCACGGGTTACCGGGCAGAAACGATTGAGCGCCACTTCGCGGGATACCCGATGCGGCTGGTGTTTGGGCGCCAGGAATCCATCAACGGGACCGCTAAGGCGACCCTGCTGGCGCGCGAATTCGTCGGAGAGGACGGCTTCTTGCTAACCTATGGCGACATCCTGGTGAGCGCTCAGGATTATCAAGGCATCGGCGCACAACTGGAGGCAGACTCCGCTGTCTCGGACGTGTTAGGCGTGAAGTGGGTCGAGGACCCGTGGCAGGGCGCGGCGGTCTACGAAGAGCAGGGCCGAGTAACCAAAATCTTAGAAAAGCCTGCGCGCGGAACTTCCTCGACCCATTGGAATAGCGCTGGGCTGTACGCATTCACTCCGTCTATCTTCGATGAACTGGCAAAGGTCACGCCATCTGCACGAGGCGAATACGAAGTGGCCAGCGCGATCGAGAATCAAATTGATGCGCGTGTTCGAGTCGAGATGTACGAAATTAAGGGTGCCTGGTGCGATGTGGGCCGCCCGGAAGATCTCGCCAGAGCAGAGGATATTGTCGCCAGTACCGCTTAAGCGGGCAATGCGAGTAGCCTTGCCGCGTTTGCTGAGTAGACCTTCCGCAGCACCTGATCGGGCAAGCCCAATCCATAGATTCGCCAGCGACCCTGGGGCGGCACGGGAGCCGGCGCATAATCGAAATACTCGTCGTCGGTCTCAAGGAAACGGAAGTAGATCTCGTACAACTCATCGTTGAAGATCTGTTGCGGCGTTTGAAAACCCTTGGGAACGGCATCCGTTCCAAACAGTACGCGATCCTGATATTCCTCGATGAACTTGCGCGCAGCCCGCGGCTGGCGTCCCAGTTCGCCGATGCGCGCCGCAATCTCCACATGCATATTGGGGTGGCTGTCGAGGCACTCGGAAACGTAGGGCAGATTCTCTGCATCCGCTACGTGCAGACACACGAACTGAGTGCGGGGATGCCTTCGCATCACCTTGCGCCGGGCTTCCTGGAGTTCCCGGTTGGTGGGGAAATCTTTGCCGTAGAACGACCAATCGGGGTGCGCGTGCAGTTCTTCCCAACGCTCGTTGAAGCGGTCTATCGGGAGGAAGAAGGCCTCGGGATCGGAAGTGTGGATCGCGACCGGCATTTTCAGCGCGCCGGCCGTTTCCCACATGGGATCGAAACGTGGGTCATCCAGGCGGACCAGCTTACCTGTGGTGACATTCTCCCGGAGGAACAGCCCAAGAGTCTTGAGAACCTTCAGCCCTTTGGCTCCGGAGCGGTGTGCATCTTCGATCAATCCGGCTTGAACCTTGGGATAATCCGGAGCGGCCGTTTTGCTCCAGGCAGGCTCGGTGAAAACGACGAACCGTCCAGGGTGCGCGTGGGATAACTTGGCGACCGCTTCGCGGAGATTGTCTCCGTAACCGGAGGTCAGGTTCACCATAGTTCGGATATTCTTGCGATCCATGACAGCGAGACATTCTTCCGGAGTTCCGGAAAAGCTCAGCTTGCCGACGCCACTCAAACCGGGAGCGTGTGTGATGTGGGTATGGAAATCGATGACGGGGTAGCGTGCGCGCGCGACTTTGGTTTCCTGCACGTGCAGCATGCTCTTGGGCTGATACTGCTCAATGGGGAGCGTTGGGCTCGCGGGGGGTTGGGTAGGCGACTGGGCGGAAGCGGAGCGAGCGGTGAGTGCGGCACCCGAGGCTAACAACATTTCCCGGCGGTTCATGGTTTGGGCCGCTGCATCAGTTCCGGCGGAAACACGGCGGGCTTGGATCCCCCAG
>JBBSHP010000676.1:0-3670 GCA_038232555.1 Bryobacterales bacterium | reverse complement strand
GTGAAGGACTCTTCAGTTGGACCTGGAGCTTCCTTTTCGGGCTGATGGTGATGGTGATCCTGCTCTATTTCCTGCTAGGCTCCGGTGACCTGTTCTTGCGCAAGCTGATTCACGTGCTGCCCCGCTTCGAAGATAAGAAAACAGCCGTCCAGATCGCGCGGAAGATTGAGGATCACGTGTCGAAGTACTTGCTCACCGTGGCCCTGATCAACGCCGGACTTGGATTCGCCGGCGGACTAGCGTTTTGGGCGCTGGGAATGCCGAATCCGATGTTGTGGGGCACCATGGGAGCTTTGCTGAACTTCATCCCCTATGTGGGCGCGTTGACCGTCATCGTGACCGTCGGGCTGGTCGCCATCGCCACCTTCGGCTCGGTGGGGCATGCGTTTGCGGTACCGGCGGTATACTTTTTGCTGGCGACACTCGAAGGAAACTTCATTACGCCGTGGATCCTTGGCCGCCGACTGACTCTCAACCCCGTGGTCATCTTCATCGGCCTGACGTTCTGGGGCTGGTTGTGGGGTATCGTAGGCGTGCTGATCGCCGTCCCGATGCTGGTCATGTTCAAGATCTTCTGCGACCACGTCGAGCCGCTCGCGCCTATTGGCGAGTTCCTCGGCCATTAAAAGCGGCGCGCGCCGACATCAGCCGAGCCCCGTCATCCACCGCAAGCCTTAGTCAACGATTGAATGGGTCTTCGCTGATCCAGTGAAATCCGCGGCTGGTTAGGAGAAACCCCTTCGTATTAACCCGGTGCGCCTGCGCCTCTAGCGGCTTACCATTCAGGGAACCGCGCAAAACCAGGTGGTCCGGGTCCGGCAAAGAGTACGTCAGATCCCCGGTCTGCTTGGTTTGGGCCTGGACCAGGTGTACAAGATGCTTAGACGGATCGTAAGTAGTCTGGAAGCCGGCCGCCTCACCCCCGGCGGTAGTTACCCGGAGACCTCGGGTTCCGCCGACAACCACGCGGAGCCAGGCCAAACCGTCCGCAGCGCCGGTGCCCTCTCGACGGTCGCTTACATAGCTATCTACGTTCCACGCGCCGTACAGATCGCCCTGCTTGGGTTGCTCGCGTCTGCTGAATTGGTAGCCGTTCCAAATGTTCCCTGACAAAACGGAGATGACGACCAGAACTTGAAGCACCACTGCCGCGTTCCGCAGCCAGCGGCGCTCAAAACGGGGCAGCCATACGCCGCCTAGCCGCGAGGGCCGATGCAGAATCAGAAAATTCCATAGCGCCGACGCATCGGGCAATAGCAGAAACGCTGACATCAGCAACAGGTGCGATGAATACAGCTTTACCGGGACGTCATAGCAGAAATTCAGCATCGCCACGTTCAGCATCACGGCTGCCGCCGCAAGCGCACCGAGAACCGTGGTCCTTCGGAATAAGAGCAGCACTCCAGCGCCGGCCTCGGCCAAACCGCTGAACTTTGTGTAGGCGGGAGATGCGCCCATGAAGGTCCAGAGCAGCCCCATGGGAGAGGATTCACCGTAAGCTTGCGTCAGTCTACCCAACATCGGCGATGCGAATTGCAGCGGGAAGATTTTGGCGAACCCGTAGGCCAGCAACGTGAATGCGAGCGTGAACCGAACCAAAAGTCGCAACCACGCGTAGAGGGTGCGGTAGTGGGGCCGGCGTCGGTCGAGAACCGACCACACTAGCGCGCCAATCGCGGCCAGCGCCACAAAGCAAAATACCTGCACGTAGTCGAGCGTAGTGTCGCCGCTGCCCGTAGGATGATACCGGGCAGCAGGCCCGGACACGTGGAATACATGGACCGCCACCCACGGACATAGCGCTCTCGACGGAGCTTGGGCCCAGTTCGCAAGTGCTTTTGAACCCGCGGGGATGGCCTGCAATATGCTGACCCGTCCCTCTGAGGGCCAACAATACAGAATCAGGTACAAAAAGCCGAAGCGGAACGCAGCTCTCTCGAATAAGCTCCAGTTTTCAGTTGGACCTTGGAGCGGAGCCGCCATGCTTATGGCGGAAGTCGACACTGAAAAGTCCTGCATGCCAGGATACCGTCCCAGAATTATACACAAATTCCTCGCTGAAACCTGCCTTACGCTTGTTAAACTCCGGCGTGTGCACGCATCTCCGAGACGAAAGGCTTCGACTTTCGGCCGGTCCTTCCAGGCCCCTAAAGCCCTGCAGGCGTCCGGTTTCGCTCCCGCGGCACGCGGTTCATGGAACCGGTTCGCCTTGCCTTGGACCGAATGGATTGCGGATAGTTACTCCGCTCAATCGTTGGCCGTCGGAAAGATCCTCCGACCACAAAATCGAGCAATCCAAACTTATCGCACTTCGAACGATCGTCGCATCCCAGAACGAGATTTTCTTAGTCCGATGCAAATCGATTGCCTGGAGTATGTCATGCAGTCCCGGCCGGTGAACCGTCCATTTTCCCAAGTGCTCAATCTGTGCAGCGGCATCTTTCGGTGACATAGCCAGTTTTTTCGTCGTAGTGACATAAAATTCCTGGAGAACCTGCAAGCTGATGCATCCGGCCCGTTGCGACCATAATCGCTCTAAGAGTGTTGCGGCAATATCCCTTTTGTCGCCAGCGGTGAGGTCGAAAGCGTAAATCAGGATGTTCGTGTCGAGGAACTCCCTACCGGCCATGCATGTCGTCTCGTGTCCAGAGAGTTTTGCCGTGCGTGCCGAGGGTAAATCCCTTTTTCAAATCTTTCAACATTGCCCTGTTCGCCTCGGCGTAGCCGTGCTCCTCATCTGCGATCTGCCGTAATGCCTGGGTGAGCAGGGCGGAGACCGAGATTTCTCGTTCGGCCGCTACGATTTTGATTTGCCGCAGCAAATCCTCGGCAAGAGAAAGCGTTACGTTCCTGGTCTTCACGTAGAACAGTGTAGCACGCTTTAACGTGACACTACAATTTCTTCAGCATCTCCTTGGCTTCCTTGTACAGCGGAAACTGCTTTTCCGCTTGTTTGAACTGCGGCGTGTGCACGCACCTCCGCGCTCCGCGGTGCTCCACCGGAAAGCGCAGATGGAGCATCTCATGAAACATCACATATTCCACTGCCACTCGCGGCACCTTGCTGCTGTCCAGTAGCTTGCTCAGGATAATGGCATGGTGCGAGGGATCGTAGTGGCCCAATGTGACTCGCGACACGCGCTGGCTCCATCCCAGCGTTGGGCGCGCCATGAGGCCGTGGAAATGTTCCAGGTTCAATTTTTCGAATAGCTCCTCCAGGTCATATACCGATCCCTTAGGCCCCGACAGAAATTTGCGCCCTCGTGTTTGCCTCACCAGATGAAGGCATCGCCGCATCTCTTTGCGATTCAGATGACGCCGGTAACGGTCCGAATAGAGCGGCGGAACCGGACGGCGAAACAGCTTCGAAAGCAGAATATGGGCCAAGGCTTCTAGGATCGAGGCGGGTGCTCCGTCCAGCAGGTCCGTTATTCGAACGGTCAGTAGGCCGCCTTCCAGGCGGATGTTGCTGTTCGCGTTAGCGAATCGCCGGAATTCCACGCGGATCTCAGGCGCCTCCGTCCGAGGCTTTAATTCGCGGAACACGCGCGCGAATATCTCATGTGGCTTCTCGAATAAAATGGCGCTTTCCAACCACTGTCGGTAGTTTGTCAAGATGTCCGCTTTTAGTAATTAGTGATCTGTCCGCTTTACAGTACAAAGTCACTGG
>JBBSHP010000675.1:0-3675 GCA_038232555.1 Bryobacterales bacterium | reverse complement strand
TATTAACCGTCTTGGAAGGGGTTCATGATCGTAAAGAACTTAAAGCAGGTAACTGCCGAAAGTGGTTACATCCAGTGCACAATCTACATTGTCGCGACGCGAAAAAGGGTAGAAAATCACCCTAGGCACTCTTACGGAACTCCCCCGGATCCCTTCAGGATATGTTGCATCAGGGCGGACTGCATCACCTCGATTCCGGTTAACTCCCCACACCTAAACTGGCACTTTGCGGACCGACATACGCACGGCACCTGCGCAAGTGTATACCGGACCGAAGAGGCTCCGCCCGTAGTCTACGGCGAGATCGCGACGCCGGGCTATGCGAACCATCGTTTTCTACGCGCACTACGACGGCCAGCCGCCTCCGTGGGAGCCGGCCTTTAGCCGGTCAGCCTTTTAGCGAGCACTGGTTCTTCAATCGAGATCGTTTCGGCTGCGGCAATCATGAGGGACAGGCGCATGTAGGTGTGCCGGGACCCCGAGGGATTGCGCGATCTCTTCATGGCTCGGCGTCTCGCCAGCACTAGATAGGTCGGGGATCACGGCGTCAAGCCGCTTCGGTTTTGGATTTCGCCGACGATCTGGACATGAGCCCCTTTGGTGAGGCTGGCTGCGTATTCTGCCGTTCGTCCGAAGGAGACACATTTGTGCCAGGTGGTTTGTTCTTCCCTCGCTCCCGTGTCGCGGTTCTTCCAAGTGCGCTTGGTTGCGAGCGAGAGGATGGTCAGAGTTGAGTTGTTGCGGGTGGTACGGGATTCGGCATCAGAGCCGAGGTAGCCGATCAAAATCACGTTGTTGAACATTTCGTTGTCTCCTTTCGCCCCGTCTCTTGATCGGGGCACCCAGAAGCAAGCGGGGCCGCTCCCAAGAGCGAAGCGGTGAGTTGGGGCGCTTTGTTGGCGGAGACCTGACGGATTCCGGTGAGCGAAGCGAATGAACTTCAAAGAGCGGAATCCGACTGGGGGAACCGGCAAAGCAGAGCGGAGACGAACGCCGGGCGCGGGTAGGCGGATTTGGCTGCGCTGTTCCTAACCTCCCGGCCTCGGGGTGGCGGGGAAGTCGAACACGATGCGCAGCGCGTCATCCAGGCGCAGACTGGCGGCAAAGATGCGACCGGTTTTACTGTGAAAACCGGTGAGGATAGCGGTGCTCTGGTGTTTGCATAGCTCCCGAACAGAACGGCATTCAGGCGTTTGCCGGCGATGACGGCTGGGATGGTAAAGCAGCAGCCCTTGTCATAGTTGTTGCAGCCGTAAAAGCTGGTATTCGTCTTGGTGACGATCCTTCTGAGGGCTCCTTCCGTACGTTTCATCCATGCGCCAGAACCGTGGGTGGCTCCTGGCGTATGGATGAAACGTACGTAAGGGTGCGAGGCGAATGGGTCTACCTATACCGTGCCGTCGACAAAGCTGGCAAGACGGTCGATTTCTACCTGAGCGGGAAGCGTGACGTAAACGGAGCCAAAGCATTTCTGCGCAAGGCGATGAAGGGGGCCGCGCATCCCCACAAAGATCACACTGGACGCCTACGCGGCCTCACACCATGCCGGGGCTGATTTGAAGCAGAGTGGCGAGTTGCCCAAGCGAGTCCGGATGCGGAGCAGTAAATATCTGAATAACATCATCGAACAGGATCACGGGCCTCATCCGCCAGAGGGTTCATCGGATGCTTACGTTCTGGCATCATCCGAGGCCTCCAAGAACCAGGCCGCCCCCGGCTTCTTAGTGGTCTCCTTCTCCTGCACACCGTCGTTTGCCCTCCGTTCAGGCTCGTCCTTCGATGAGAAAATGCTGGGGGCGCTGACGGCCGACGCCGGGGGCGGCTGAGACGAGGGGAAGACTTTTCGCCCTCTATATTTGCTTAAGCGTGATCTCGGCGGAAAGCGCTACTTTACCTTTTTCCCACCTGAGACTCCCTGAAGAGGCGGAGCCGGAGCTACATTTGCTGGGCCATTCTGTTGAATTTGGCGTGGCGAGACGGCAGCGATATGCAGCATGTAATATTTGACCCCGGGGTCATACAGTAGGTGATATGAGTAGAGCGGCTGCGAGGAAGGTATTGCAGATTCCTGCGCCGAAATTTCTTGGAGCACCTGCACCAAAGCAACATTAGCAGGCTGGTCCGCAGCCCCAATCGTGACAGTACGGTTGATGAATGAAAGTATCGGAATGGTTCCCAGTCCAATCTTCGCATTAATTTGCTTGCTGACGGCGCTCAGAACCAAATTGATTGTCTCCGTTGCATCGCGGCGCTGGGTTGGCAAACTCAAACGAGTATCCATCGCTGGGACTACCGGTGCCCAGACGCATGCGCTATTTCTCGCTGAAACAGGTTGGACTGTGTACACCCCCCCGATCTGGGTCACGCTGAACCGCCCGGCATACGCGTTCGCCTCATGCTGAACGCGCAATTGAGTAATCAAAGGTAAGGCGTCAGGAGTTTTGGGAACCGAGGCAGGAACACTGGCTGCTAGCGTCAATGTTCCTCCTTTGGGGACAATTATTCGCGCGTTAGGATTCGCAGCTTTCTGAGCCGGACTCTGCACTTGTGCCGTAACATCTTGCAGGTCCTCCGGACACGTATAACGAGGGTCCTCATAATTGATCGGCACACCCAATTGCTTTTCGAGTTCGTCCAAAGCCGCTTGCAGCGGCCGCGAGCGAGAGGCCTGAATATTCACGCTCGTTGTCTGGGCACAAAGAGGCACGATATTCAGGGAAATTGCCGTCATGATCCGGATTGAGGGCTTCCACATATTTTAGTGCATCCTTTCCAAGGAGGTCATGCAAGTTAGCTGGTTTCCTATGGCCACACGCGAGTCTGAAAAACGCCGCTTCGGCCCGCCTGCACCGTGGAAGCTCCAACGTCGTAGGGAATGAAGTTATCGCTGTACTGCTGGAGTCATAGAGCACGCTTGGCCATTGGTACACATTCTCATTAGCTGCTGCGCCCAAGCAGAACAGGGCACTCTCCCTGAATCACATAGTACTGAACTAAGTCTGTCGTCATTCCCACATAGTCGTCTATCCAGGTGTTCGAGTAAAAGTAGAATGGTGGTGTGGCATATCGACCGACTATCCACCAGCCACCGGTTACAGCGAACTGCAGATATCCTCGGCTGCCTGCACCGTTCGCCGTCCAGCATTGATCGTTCATATTTGATCCAGCAACCTCTTTCAGTTGGCGCCCGTCAAACGGCTGGCTCGAATTTCCTTGAAGTGTCTGCCGGAATTGCTGAACTGTTGCGTAAGAACCAGCACTCCATCCGATTCCGGTGGTCGATTCGCCCGTGGGAAGGTCGGCTGGCTTCGCCATGGAGTACGCTTGATTATTGTAGATTCCATCGTCGTTACGGAATGTTCCTGCTGCAATGTCGCACCCGTTATTGCGGATCTGAACGGTAATAGTAAATCCCTGCGGCTGGTATCCTCCGCATTGAGCCTGTCCACTGACTGGAGTGCCACGCATCGTTAAGGTCGTTGTACCTGGAATGAATGGGTAAGAACCTCCTGTTGGAGTTATAGACCCAGACATTTGAAACTGCCAAGCGGGGCATCCAAAAGCCCCATTTGGAACTGTGCCGGTTCCAGAAAACACTGTTGCCGGAGAGTGTACTTGAGATAGTATAGCTATCGCCCACGCTCCCTGACCAGCTACCCGTACAGTGACGACAGG
>JBBSHP010000674.1:0-3676 GCA_038232555.1 Bryobacterales bacterium | reverse complement strand
GGCCAAGGCCGGTGGCGAACAGCGACAAAGTCTCGCCAGCCACGGCCGGGTTTGACGCGGTGACAGGCGATAGGCTGGTGGAATGGGTGATTGGCGGTCCACTGGCAGTCGCCACAATTTCAGGCCGGGACATCGGGATCACGTACAGCGTGAACACACGGTGCCCTCCTCCGTTCCGCCGCCGGTTGGCTGGGTTCTCGGTAATGGATGCCAGACGAATGGGAATTCCTGCGCTGCCTAACCCCTGCTTTGTGTTGCCGGTTTGGCCTCGGGCGCCGAGGAATGCGCCAGTGCCGCCCACAATCGCGAAGTTGTGCGATCCAGCGGGTAGTCCGGGAGGAGGCGGTCCCCCGGCGTTCAGTCCGTTGGTCATGATGGTTCCAACCGGCGTCCCGTCGCCCTGGAGTATTTCGTATGTCTCGTATCGCGTGGAATTTCGCCTGGTGTCGGCGATCGCATAAGAAGGAGGTAATTCAGGGATGCGTGTCGGTGACGTGCAAACGTGCATGCCTATAGAGGTGTAGGTGCCCTTGGCCGTCTCGCCATTGACCGCGACGATGTCTCCAAGGGCAACGACCCCTGCGCCTAAACACTTCGCATGAGTGAGGAGGCGGCTGCGAGTTTTGTTGGGGTCGGTTCCGAATTTCAAAACATCGCCGGTGTCCACCTGGTACTCAACGAGATTTTGGAGCTCGATCCGGAGAGCCGCCACCACCGCCTGTCCCTGGGCCGGGTTGCAGCACAGGGTTATCAGCGGGACTGTCACGGCCAAGGTCACTGCTCTTCGAATCATGGCTCCTCCTGTTTTTGTCACGTCACCCCTCCTACTGTTTTTCCAGTACTAGCCGCAGCTCGGCGCGGCGACCGTTGGCCTGTTGGCCAGTGATTTTCAGGACCAGCTCGTTTGCCGTAATCCATCGCCGGACGAACCGGGTCCAATCGCCAGTCGCGCACTTGCGCACGATCTCCACCGTCCGGCTATCGAGTCTGTGCGATGACTGGGTTCCGGATCAACCGGGGTCCTGGAAGTCCCGCAGCCTGCCATCCAGATAGAGGATCGTGCTGTCGCTGGTCATGCTTCCGTCTCGCTCGATCTTTTCCAATGTCAACACCTCGCCTTTCGCGTGAGGCTCAATCCGTACAATGAGGCTTCTCGGCTGAGGGGCGACAAGGGTTGAGCGGCCCGGATTCATCTTCCAAGACCCGAACGCCCCATCGTTCCAGCTCGGGACGCCAAGCAGCAACGGCAGCAGAATGGCTCGCATGCAACCACGATGGGCTAGACCGGACCAAAAAGCGAGCAGGAACAGGTTGTAAGCAGGTGTTATACATTGTGCATCGCATTGAAAGTAGGCGGTATCCTAGTGTGGATGGTCTCCGGCGAGATCCAAACCGAAGTCGTGCAGAACCAGCTTCAGCGAGTGCTGGCAAGCCCCGGATTCGCGCGCAATGAGCGCATGTCCCGATTCCTTCGGTTCATCGTGGAGCGGCAACTGAACGGTCGTGAGAGCGAGATTAAGGAATCGCTCATCGGCATCGAGGTCTTCGGACGAAAGCCGGGTTTTGACCCTCAGCAGGACTCGACCGTCCGCAGCGAAGCTGCACGGCTACGGGCCCGGCTCGCCGAGTATTACGCCGGCGAAGGCCGGGGCGACACGCTGGTTATCGAGTTGCCGAGAGGCGGCTACAAACCGCGGTTTCACCAGGCTGAGGCGCCGCCCCAGAGAAAAACTGACGAACGAAAGGCGCGACCGCGACCTCGGCTCATCATTGTGCTGGCTGGAGTTGCCGTCGCGATAGCCGCCCTGTGCTGGCGGGGTTTGCAGAACCGAAGCGCCGCTATCCCTATAGCCGTTCTGCCCTTGACCAACCTGAGCCAGAGTCCAGCCGACGATTACTTCGCCGATGGTCTTACTAACGAAATTATCCGTAACCTGTCCATCATAGATGGGGTCGTGGTGCGCTCGCAGACCTCGTCGTTTGCGTTCAAAGGCAAACCACGGAACGTTCGTGAAGCGGGAAACCAGCTTGCCGCCGATTACATTCTGGAAGGCTCGGTCCTACGCGCCGGACAGCAGCTCCGGATCAACGCCCAATTGGTTCGCGTACGGGACGACTTCCCGATGTGGTCGGGCAGGTACGACCGTGAGTTAACCGACATCTTCGCCATCCAGGACGAGGTCTCCCGCGGTGTCGTTAACAGCCTTCGGCTAAAGCTTGGACGCGGTCGGCGTCGTTATGAGACCAGCGTCGAGGCCTACGATCTGTACCTGCGCGCGCGTGCTTTGCAAACCCGTGGATTGACCGGCAACAGGCAAAGTATCGGCCTTTTCGAAGAAGCGATCGCCAAGGACGGCGCATTTGCCCCCGCCTATGCCGGTCTCGCCGCCGCTTACGTCGCACGATCCGGTGAATCCAAAAATTACGCCGGCCGCGACGATGAGCTGGCGAAAATGCGAGCCACGGCCGAGAAGGCGATCCAGTTAGACCCTCTGTTGCCCGAAGCCCACGACGCGCTGGGGACGGCCTACGCACGCGATGGCCAATGGGAACAATCGGAAAGGAGCTTTCGGCACGCAATTCAGCTGGGCCCGAGCCGCTCGAAATCGCACAGTGACTTTGCTTTCAATCTGCTCTTGCCACTCGGCCGCATCCAGGAGGCGCTTCACGAGTTGCGTGTCGCGGAAAAAGCCGACCCGATCTCATCCGACGTTCACATCGAAATGGCCTATGCGCTCCTTTCGGCTGGCCGTTACGATGAGGCTGCGAGCCATTGCGAAAAGCTTCCTGCCGATAGCGAGTATAAGAGTGATTGTCTGGGCCGGGCCCGGATGGGCCAGGGCAGACTTGGGGAGGCCATCAAGCTTCTGGCGACTACTCACAACTGGGGTTATCTTGCATATGCCTACGGCAAGGCGAGCCGGCGGGCGGAAGCCGAGAAACTCATGGCCGAGGGCCCTATGCTCTACCCGGACCGGCGCGGCGGGTTTCAATATGCTCTGGCCTTCGCGGGTCTCGGAGACAAGGACCGCACCATAGAGAAGTTGGAACGGATGGCTGGCGTGGGTCCCGTGCGGCTGGGCCGTGATCTCACATGTCCGGAATTCGCGTTGATTCGTGACGATCCGAGGGTGAACGCTCTTCGCAAGAAGGTCGGCTTACCCGAGTAGCTAGCAAGCCCCGTTCTCGAAGAACTCCTTCTGCCAGCGCTAGAAGACCGTCGGCTGCAAGCCAAGTTCATCGCAGAGCTGCCGCAGGATGGCGACTTTCTCTTCCGCCGTGTAGTGGTTCCATTGCTTCTTCATGTTCTCTCTATTCTCTTACCGGAACACGGTCACGTTCGCCGCATGTTTATTTTCCGTTCGTTGTCTAGGCTTTACCAAACTAAACTAATCCGACCCCAGAGCACGTCCTGTAAATTCTAGTCAGGCGGAAGTTTCGCGCCGGTATTCTTAAGCAATCGAAAACGACGCTGCGAGAATCGTAACCGCGGCCTTTGGCAACTGGAGATGATGGTGTGAACACCACGCCCTTACTGTTTTTTGATTCCTGTGCGAACATCCTGCGGACGGCATTTTCGCAAAATGCCGTCCGCATCAGACCCGGAGCTCGTTAAGCCATTGCAAACAAAACTGCGATTCGCTTGAATGCCCCCTCAACGAAATTGGTGAAAATG
>JBBSHP010000673.1:0-3676 GCA_038232555.1 Bryobacterales bacterium | reverse complement strand
CGTCTTGTAGTTTCATCATCCGCTCCATTTCCGCGGCTGAGTACTGCTGGGAATCTTCCACCTCCCCAGCGTCCCGCCGTTTTTATCAAAGCGGACAGATCACGTGTGAATAGAACCGGACATATCACATACTAGCGACAATACTTTTTGCGCTGGCAAAAGCGCCGAAGTTGAAGTTACCTTGCTGCCAAAAAAAGCCCCGCGCCGGAACGCAGGGCCATGACGAAGAGCCCCAAAAGAAGCAACCCTCACCTAAACCTGAAGAGACTGATCTATCAGGTTGCAATCGCCTGACCAACCGTAAGTCGTGCACTTCCCGTCTAGGAAGGAGTAACACTTCGGTTTATCATATCCCGAGCCCTGCATCCCTACCAGATTCGGGAGGGCGAGCGCTACAATACCTGTGGTGCCGCTCACCACCCCAGCTTTGCCGCAGCCGTTTAGCCCAGCGCTGGAAACTGCCGAGGCGCGCCGGGCCTTCTCGGGCTTTTTCCTGTTCGGACTGGTGATGTCCTCGCTCGGAGCGATGCTTCCCTTGTGGGGCTACCATCTAGAGTCGAATTTCAGCACCATCGGCCAGTATTTTCTTAGCTTGAGCGTGGGCCTGGTAGCGGCCGTTCGGATTGCGCCGGTGCTGCTGCGGAGCAGGGGAGTGCTTTTCGGCATGATCTTCGCCAGTTCTCTGGCCTGCGCTGCCTTCGTGCTGCTCGCTCTCACCTCCGCTTCAATCACGTCTCTATGGCGAGCAGCGGGGCTGCTCTGTCTCGGTTTGAGCGCGGGGGTGCTGAATGCGGCCGTGTTCCAGGCCATCTCGCCGCTGTACGATCACGATCGGGCGGCCACCATCACATTCGCAGGCACTTTGTTCGGGTTGGGCTGCTTGATCACGGCATTGCTGGCCGCCGGTGCCTACTCGGTGTTGGCGCCGTCCACCATTTTGTTGGTCCTAGCCGCTGTTCCGGGTTGTTACATCGGTATCTATTCGCGCGCAAAGTTCCATCGTCAGGGCGTGGCCCTCCAGGCGCCGCTGCGCCACGTTCTCGACGATTTTAAGAGTCCGGGAGCGATTCTATTTACCCTCTTACTGTTTTTTCAGTTCAGCAACGAATGGTCGGTGGCAGGCTGGCTGCCGCTGTTTCTGATCCGGCGTCTAGGGATCAGTCCCAGAGCGGCGCTCTTTACGCTTGCATTCTATTGGGGATCTTTATTGGTCGGTAGAGTGGTCGCCCAGCCCCTCTTGAAGAGAGTAAGTTACCGCGTCATGCTGATAAGTTCGATTCTGCTCGCACTGTTCGGCTGCATCGTCCTAAGCTACACCACCAATACGTTCGGAGCCGACATGGGCATCTTATTTATTGGTTCTGGGTTTGCCCCCATCTATCCCCTGGTAGTCGAAAAAATCGGGCATCGCTTCACTTACTATCATCCGGGCTTCTATAACGGGATTTTCTCATTCGCCTTTGCCGGAGGATTGCTGGGTCCCTGTTTGATCGGGTATCTAGCGCAGTTCTGGGAAATCGGGATAGCGATGCTGATTCCGCTGCTTGGGACGGTAATGGTTTTGATCTTGTTTCTGCTGATCCTGCTGGAAGCGAAATTAAGCGGCGAAACGCCGATGGCGCCTGGCCCGCGTGTCAAAAGAGCCGGAGCGTAGCTGCGCGGCTCCCGTCCGGGCTGCTGTATAAAAGCTCCAGCGAGCGAAATGTTTTGGTCTTACCTTTGAATGCGAAGAACAGGTATCCGCTCACCGGAGCTTTAGTTGATCCTTCCGGGAGTGACGATCGCGCTATGCTAACATCCACCTGTTCGCCGATGGGTTTGTCCTCACCAGTAGGGCTGGTCTGGTCCGGCACTCGGGGTGGGCGTGGCAGCCTGGATTGATCAGGCCGCGGGTCGCCCGGGAATCTGCTGACGGTTCTCGGCCGTCCCAGGACGATACCGGTGTCACCGACGCCGGCAGTCGCTTCCAGCGTGGGCCGGTTTTCCCAGTCCGGGTACTTGATCGAGGCGGCCACCATCCCGGGAACCTGCGCGAACAACACCGCTTTGCGGTTATTGATCTTCAGAGTGAAATCGCCGCTTGCAACCAGAACCGTCTGGGGGACCGCCGGGTAAAGCGCGATCTCCAGAACAAGATAGTCGTTCACAATCAGGACTCCACCGCTCACGGGCAGGCTGTGAACCAGGTACTCGGCCGCAATCTGGAGTCCGGGTAACTGAACTCGTACAGGGTAATCGGACGGCTTCTCTTTCGGGGTGGTGCCTTGCGCGGGCGCCCATCCGATAACGATGATCCAGGTAAGTGCCAACCGTCCAAGCACGAATTGAGTATAATCCGACTTCATGTTGCGCCTCACGCGCCGGCAAGCGGCGATGTTGCTCGTTCCCTCTTTCGCGTCACTGGCCGCGCGTAGGAAAAAGCGGGTCAGTCTTCAGGCGGCCATCGATCAGGAGATCGCCGCCACTGCTCCGCTGGCATCTGCTTTTGTAGGCGCGTTCGTGGTCCGTATTGCGGACGGCGCGGTCTTGTACAAACGCAATCAAGACCGCTTATTCGTCCCCGCGTCCAATGCCAAGCTATTCACCACTGCGCTGGCACTGATCCGGCTTGGGCCAACCTACCGCTTCACGACCTCGGTACAGGCAGAAGGTTTGGTGGATGCAAATGGGAACCTGCATGGGGATCTGGTTCTGGTGGGACGAGGCGACCCAAGCCTTTCCAGCCGCGTCTATCCGTACACTAGCGAGCCGTCTACCCTGGACCCGCTCCAGCCCATTGAGGACCTGGCGGATCAGGTCAGCAAGGGTGGCGTGCGGACTATCTCGGGCGATGTGATTGGCGACGATACTCGCTATCCGTGGGCACCGTATCCCGCGGGTTGGACAGCCGGCGATGAGACCTGGGATTACGGTGCTCCGGTGAGCGCGCTGGTGGTCAACGATAATTACATTACCCTGACCATTCAACCGGATGAACAGGAAGGCGAACTGGCCCGCATTTCGCTTCTGCCCCCGGTCGAATATTTCAATCTATCGAACCGTGTGGTGACCGGGGAAGCAGGCAAAAAGACCATCCATGTGGAAAGAGGCGCCGGCAGCTCAGAGATTGAACTCTGGGGCCGTATCGGAATCGGGGAGACGCCGGCCGTCGAAAAACTGGCTGTTCCGGACCCGGCTCTGTTCGCTGCCATCGCGTTGCGCGATGCGCTCACCCGCAGAGGGGTTGCTGTGCATGGCGAGGCACGTGCGCGGCATCGTTCCCTGATGGATGGCAGCGATTCGGCAACTGCTGCCCCAGGTGGAAGCGAACTGGCGCGCCGTACCTCTCCGCCGCTGATCCAACTGCTGCAAGTGGTGGACAAAGTAAGCCAGAACCTGCACGCGGAGATCTTCTTGCGCGAAGTCGGGGCGGTGCGGCGCAATCTCGGAACGCTGGCAGCGGGTCTGTCGGAGATGGAGGAGTTTCTCGCGTCCGCCGGAATCGAACACGACCAGCAGCATCTGCGCGATGGCTCGGGCTTGTCCAGGAACGCGCTGGTGACTCCCGAGGCTATCGTCAAGCTGCTACTGTTTCTGTACCATTCGCCGGTTCGCGATCAGTTCATGGGATTGCTCCCCGTGGGGGGCGAAGATGGCAGCTTGCGACTGCGCTTCAAAGGGCACAAGGAGGCGCGCG
>JBBSHP010000672.1:0-3677 GCA_038232555.1 Bryobacterales bacterium | reverse complement strand
TGCTGTTCCTCCGAGGTATCCAGGCATCCACGCCCGCAGTCGCGGAAGCGATCCGCATCGAGGCCGCCTACTTCGAACGCAATGCCGGCCGAATGCGCTATCCCGACTTTCGGAGCCAACACCTGTTCATCGGTTCCGGTGTCATTGAAGCCGGATGCAAAACCGTGATCGGTTCCCGGCTCAAACAGTCCGGAATGTTTTGACAGTGCGTGGCGCAAATGCAATCATCGCCCTCCGTTGCTGCCACCTTAACAATCGGATCGAACACTACTGGGAATCACGCAGCGCCGCCGCCTGAGCTTCCACTTCTATGTCGCACACCCGGACCCGAGCCGCGCCTGGCCCATGCCTTCGTGAATGCCGTCGCGGTGTTGATCATCGCTTGCCCGTGCGCATTAGGGCTGGCTACACCGATGTCCATCATGGTGGGCACAGGCCGAGGTGCGCAGGCCGGCGTACTGATCCGCAACGCCGAAGCCCTCGAAACGCTCGAAAAGATTGACACGCTGGTGGTGGATAAGACGGGTATCTTGACTGAAGGCGAACCCCGCCTGGTCACGATCGAACCCAGTGCAGGAGTGAACGAATCGGAACTGCTCGGCCTGGTCTCCGGACTGGAGGCGGTCAGCGAGCATCCTTTGGGTGCGGCCATCATCGCGGGCTGCTCCAGGATCTAGGCATTGACGCGGAAGCCTGGGCCACCAGAGCCGGGCAATTGCAGCAGCAAGGACAGACTGTCGTGTTCACGGTTGTGGACGGCTACGCCGCCGGAATGTTCGGCGTCGCCGACCCCGCAAAAGCGTCTACCGCCGAAGCCATACAGATGCTGCAAAAGGAGGGCACCGTCTGGTAATGCTCACGGAAGACAATCGCGCCCGCGCTGGCCCAGGCTCACGTAGGCACTATTCTTTGGAATACTGCTGGCCGCCATGACTTCAGTTCGGTGTCGGTGATTGCGAATGCCTTGCGGCTACGAAGAGTTGAATTGTGAGTTTTTGATGGGCTGGCAGACCGGGCACCAAAATGAGGTGCGAGCATCCTCGCCTTGCTTGCGCGATAGGATGGCAGTGCCGCAATTCCGGCAGGGCTCGCCAGTGCGGTGATAGACCCACAGGCGCTCGGCTGGATCGGAGCGGCCGGTGGTCCGGCGCATTCCGGTGTACGTGACGATCTGATTGCCCGAAGAGGGTCCCACATTCGCCGTTAGCAGCTTTCGCGAGGTTGACACCAGCGACTCCAGCTGTAGCCGCGCAAGGTCACCGACCCGTTGGAAGGGATTCACCCCGGCCAGAAAGCAGACCTCCGACTTGAACACGTTACCTAATCCGGCCAGAATCGATTGCCTCAGCAAGGCGACTCCGACCTCGAGATCGGGATGATCCGCCAGTGCAGACACCGTATCCGCCTGGCTGAAATCAACACCGAGCACGTCCGGACCGAGCTGGTTGAATCCTGGCCGGCGCGCCAGACTCCTCTGCGTATGGAACTCCGCGACGGGGACATTGAAGGCTACTGCGACGAAGTTAGCCGTAGCGATGATTACCCGCATATGGAAGCGGCCCTTCTGCCAGGCTTCACCCGGCCGATAGATGTGCCAGTTTCCGCTCATCAGCATGTGTGTCAGGAGCACCAGATCACCGGTGAACCCGATCTGGAGCCATTTCCCATTGGCCCGAGCAAACTCCACCGTTCTCCCGGCAATAGGACGGTCCGTATCCTCCCGTGCCAATGCAGGAAGCTGCGTTTCAAAGCTCGTGACGACCGACCCCGCGAGCGCACGGTGGAGCGTGCGAGCGGCCCGGTAGATGGTATCGCCCTCGGGCACCTAGGCGGTCTCCTGGCGCTCATCGTCCTCGGACTCCGGGTCGTCCTCGGGAGGGGCTGCTGGAATCGCCGTGATGACTCTCCGCATCTGAAATCCCGCGGCCGTGTCTACAAAGCCAGCTTCCTTCAGTGAACCCGCAAGGAAATGCTCCCGGGCGGGCTGTTCGTTAATCTCTCCGACCAGGAGGCCATGCCTTCGGCTCTGCCGTGCGACCGCGACATCCGCTAATTTCTTGGCCAGCTCTCGCGCGGTCTGCGTGCGCTCCGGTTCGTCCTCCGGCAGGAAGACGCGGAAGGACGGATTGCGTAGGCGGAAAAACGCCGCCAGCCGCCCGTTTACCAGGATGACGCTGGCGCCCGAAGCACGAGCCATCGAGTGGGGCTTAGGCGGCTCGCCGGGCTCGCTGTTTTCGGTACGCCACGGCAGCACAGCGCCGTACGGGTTGGCCGGGTCTGACGCCGCGAGATGCACGCAATCCGGTTTGGCAGAATCATCGCGCAGACTCCGGAGCAGATCTACAGCCGAGGGCATCGCGAACTGCGCAGCGCCCAAACCGGCGACGAAGAGTCCGCGCCGGATCAAGCCGCTCTCTTCCATGCTTCGCAGCGCAGGATAAATAGCTGAGTAACCGCCCGGGAGGTTCTCTACGATAGCCGTCTCACGTGTTACGATTCCGTTCCGCACCAGAACCTGCTGCGCCATGGCGGCGCTCCACTCCGTGGGCGTGGCCGGTTTTGAGATTCTATTTCGCGTCAGCGACCAGCGGCCTTGGCCGCCAGGATGCCGGCCCGGTCGCGGCCTTTGCCGCCTGAGGAAATCGACCGAACCGGGGCGCGCGTCCCCGCCGTCCACCCGTCCTCGCTTGTCCCGTCCGGCAAGGTAGGTGCGAATCGGGAAGAAGGTGTCATTGGTGATCTGTCCTGCCCAGGTCAGCTCCCATAGCGCTTCCACCGTGTCTCCCAGGAAACCGCCGCCCACTACTGGATGAATCGACGCCAGGAACGAGGCTCCTTGCTGCTTCAGGAATTCCAGAATGAGGAGTGCGCGTTCTGACAACAGAGTTGCATCCGACGTTTCATTCCCTGCCGTGAACAGCCGCGGGAAAGCCTCCGCGAGATAAAGAGAAACACGCCCGTCCCGCTCCCCGATTTTCCCCTTGCCGGCCCAGACAACCTCATCGGAGGCGAGCAGCGAGTCAAGATTTTCAGGCCGATAGTCGGCCACGCGCGCGGGCAGGATGGAGGTTTCCAGGTCCGACACCAGCAACTCTGCCCCCTGCAGGACTTCAATGGCATCGATCAACGACTCCAGTCCAATCCGTCGAGTGGTTAAACCCTGCCAGCGTCCCAGGAAGCGCGCAAACATGTGCTGTTCAACGGGAACAACTTCCCTCCTTAATCGCGCCAGCGTCTTACGCCGGATCTGCTGCAGGACGCCGGGCTCACACCACTCGCGATGTTCACCACCGGGCCGGAATTCGCCCTCCAGAAGCTTTCCCGACGCATGCAGGGAGCGCAAGGAGGGCTCCAGCCGTGCGATGGGCAGACCGAAACGTTTGGATATATCAGTGCTGGTGAACGGACCATGCGTGCGCGCGAACCGGCGCACCAGTTCTCCAACCGCGTCCTGAGCGGGTTTCAGGAACGCTGCGGCCAAGCCGGGCGGCAGCGGTACGCCCAAGGCATCGCGGTAGGCAGCCGCGTACTCAACCGGGACGAACCGCACGTCGCCCGCCATGCGAGTGCGCAGAACCCGGCGGGAGGATACCAGTTCTTCGATCGAGGCCGCTACTTCCGGCGTGACGCTTCGAGCAGCGATCTCCGGTTGCGTCAGGTCGCCCAGCTTGACCAGC
>JBBSHP010000671.1:0-3681 GCA_038232555.1 Bryobacterales bacterium | reverse complement strand
TTACTGATGGGGGCGATCTCCATGGACCTTCCCTCTATCTTTTTCCCCGCGGGTCCCATGCTTCGGGGAAACTGGAACGGCGAACCCCTGGGCAGCGGCACGGACTTGTGGAAATTCTGGACGGAACGCTGCGCAGGAAACATCGACGCGGCCACCTGGGAGCAGATGGAAGGCGGAATTGCGCGGTCGCCCGGCCATTGCATGACCATGGGCACGGCTTCCACTATGACTGGCATCGCGGAAGCCTTGGGGCTGACACTGCCCGGCGCTTCCTCCATCCCCGCTCCGGATTCAAACCATATTCGGATGGCGATGGCGACAGGCAGGCGCATCGTCGAACTGGTCTGGGACGACGTAAAACTCTCGCGTCTGCTGGATCGGCAGGCCTTCGAGAACGGAATTATGGCCTGCTCGGCGCTGGGCGGATCCACCAACGCGATCATTCACCTGGTCGCGCTGGCAGGCCGGCGCGGGCTTACGCTGCCGCTGGAGCATTTCGACACTATCTCCGCCCGGACTCCGGTGCTGGCAGACATTCGTCCCTCCGGACGCTTCCTTATGGAAGACTTTTACTACGCAGGCGGGCTGCCCGCCTTACTCCAGCGCATCCGCGGGCTGCTGAACCTGAATTGCCTGACCGTCTCCGGCCGGACTCTGGGTGAGAATATCGAGAGCGCGCGTGTCATCAACCACGAAGTGATCCGGCCGCTGGACCGGCCGGTCAGCCCGGATGGAGGCACCGCCGTTCTGCGGGGAAACCTTGCGCCCGATGGCGCGGTCATCAAGCCGGCCGCCGCCGATCCGCGATTGCAGCAGCATCGCGGGCAGGCGCTGGTCTTCGACAGCATGGGCGAACTCGAAGCGCGAGTTCACGACCCGAACCTTCCGGCGACTCCGGATACCGTACTCGTGCTGCGCAATGCAGGCCCCTTGGGTGGTCCCGGAATGCCCGAGTGGGGCATGCTGCCCATTCCGAAGAAGCTGCTGGACCAGGGCGTCCGCGACATCGTACGACTTTCCGACGCCCGGATGAGCGGCACCGCCTACGGCACATGCGTTGTCCATATCGCTCCGGAAAGCTATGCCGGCGGGCCGCTCGCCTTAGTCCGCGATGGGGACTGGATCGAACTCGATGTTCCGGGCCGCGCTCTTCGCCTGGATGTTCCGGATTCGGAACTGGCGAGGCGAAAAGAGGAGTGGCGTCCGCCCAAACCCCGTTATCAAAGGGGCTACGGCAGCTTATATGGCGAACGGGTCACACAGGCCAATCTCGGCTGCGATTTTGATTTCCTGCATGCCGGCCCGGAGACTCCCGAGCCGGCCATTTTCTGAGCGCAGTCTGTTCTGTTTGCGACGATGCGAACCGTTATGCAAGCTATCAAATCCGATGGTATAACGGGTTCGATGGACGCCCACGCCATCCCGTATGGCCGTCAATCGCTGACTGTCGAGGTCCAGGGCCGCAAGATTGAACATCGCGGCGCCGAGCCGGTTATCGAGGAGACAGCCGCAGTTTACGACGCGCTCTTGCACCCTATCGGAACGCCTGCTCTGGCAACGATCGTCAAGCCTGGAGAACGAGTCATGATCGTCGTCAACGATATTACGCGCTTGACTCGCACCGATCTGCTACTGCCCCCGGTGATCGATGTTCTGAATCGAGCGGGCATTTCCGATTCAGCAATCTCAATTGTTTTCGCGCTGGGCATACATCGCGAACAGACGGACCAAGAACGTTCATACATCCTCGGCGAGGACCTGTTCCGCCGTATTCGCAACTTCGATCACATTTGTACCGACCAAGCAAACCTGGTGACGGTTGGGACCACCTCGCGCGGGAATACTGTCCAGGTCAACCGGCACGTTCTTGCAGCCGACCGGATTATCCTCACCGGTGAAATCATGTATCACCTGATCGCCGGATATAGTGGCGGGCGCAAAAGCCTGGTGCCGGGCGTGGCGGGGTGGCGCACGACGACATTCAATCACAGCATGATTTTCCAATCGAACTGCGCCAGCGGAATTCTCGACGGGAATCCGGCCCATGAGGATCTGCTGGAGGCTTGCCGCATGGTGGAGCCCGATTTTCTGGTCAACGTAATTCTGACACCTGATGGCAAATTGGCCGGGGTGGTCGGCGGCCACTACGAGCAAGCCCATCGCGTTGGATGCCGCATCGTAGACGAAGTCCTCAGCGCAGATGTGGGCGAGTCTTACGATGTTCTGATCGCATCGGCGGGTGGATTTCCGTTGGACGTGGATCTGCGCCAAGCTCACAAGGGTCTCGAAAACGCGTGCCGGGCGCTGAAGCCGGGTGGTTCTATTCTGTTCTTTGCTGAATGTTTAGGCGGATCGGGGCACCCGTTATTCGACGATTATGTCGAGCGCTTCCGGAATCACGAAGAGATGAAGCTGCATCTGCTGGAGCATTTCGAGGTAGGCGGCCACAAAGCCTACTGGGTGGTTCGCCTGGGCCAGAGCTATAACATCCATTTAGTCTCGGAGTTGCCGGATCGCTTTGTAGAGCGCTGCCACCTGAAGCCGGTGCGTTTGAAAAATTATAACGAACGTCTTCGCGAGTTGGTGCAAAGAGCTGGTCCTCATGCCCGGATCGGAATCATGCCGCACGCCGGGCACACACTGCCCCGAGTTCAAGTACCATGCGAGGTATAGATGCATTTGAGCGGTAAATCATGAGCACTTCACTAGCGGTAGAAACGCAGCCGATGTATATCGGCGGGGACTGGATCCACACCGGCGAGCAGAAGACCGTGAGTATGCCCTACGACGGCAGCGCAATTGCTCTTTTGTATACAGCCGATGCTGCTGCCCTCAACCGAGCTATTGAAGCGGCTCAGCGCGGCGCCAAAGCTATGGCCGGAATGACGTGCGGCGAACGCGCGGATCTGCTGCTCCGGCTGCACGACATCGTCAGGCGCGATCTGGCGGAATTCAGCCGCCTGATCTGCATTGAGACCGGGAAGCCGATCAAAGAGGCCCGCGCCGAAGCCGAGAGGTCGCTACAGACGATCCTTGCGGCATCCACCGAAGCACGTATTCTGCATGGCGAGATGATTCCGATCGATTCGGCCCCGATCGGTAAAGGCCGCATGGCTATGACCATTCGCGAGCCGATCGGAATCGTGGCTGCGATCACGCCCTTCAATGTCCCGTTGAACCTGGCACTGCACAAAGTTTGCCCGGCCATTGCGGCCGGGAACGCCGTGGTACACAAACCCGCGGAGCAGACGTCGCTGTCGAGCGTGCGCCTGGCCCACGCGCTGCAGGAAGCGGGGCTCCCAAATGGCGCGTACAACCTTCTCCTTGGCTCAGGCTCCAAGCTGGGTCCCATGCTGGCGCAGGACCCACGCATCGCGATGATCACCTTCACGGGCAGCGTGCCGGTGGGTAAGTCCATCCGTGCCATGGCCGGTTTGAAACGGGTGACGCTGGAGTTGGGCAACAACTCCGCGGTGATTATCGAGCCCGATGCCGACATCGATCTTGCCGCGAGCCGCTGCGTTCCCGGGGCCTTCGCACATAGCGGGCAGGTCTGCATTTCAGTGCAGCGCATCTTTGTCCATGAGTCCGTCGCGGACGAGTTCACTCGAAAGTATGTCGCGAATGTGGAGAAACTTAAGATTGGCCATCCGCTCGATGACAGCACGGACATCTCGTCGC
>JBBSHP010000670.1:0-3685 GCA_038232555.1 Bryobacterales bacterium | reverse complement strand
TCCCCAGCGTCCCGCCGTTTTTATCAAAGCGGACAGATCACGTGTGAATAGAACCGGACATATCACATACTAGCGACACCGGCCCGCTAGTAATGTTGACAGCCGATTCATATTTTATATATAATCGGCGTCGAAGTGCAAGAAAATGGAGGTTGCCATGTTCCGCAGCGTTCTTGTTTACGTCTTAACACTGCTTATAGTCCTGGCGCCCCGGGCCGCCTTCGCCCAGGGCAGTGGAGAAATCAGCGGCATCGTTACCGATCCCTCCGGGAGTGCCGTGGCGGGCGCATCGGTTAGCGTTTCGGATGCGGCGACGGGGGTCACGCGAAACGCGATCTCAAATAATTCCGGGCTTTTCAGTTTCCCGGGAATCTCTCCGGGCACTTATAACGTTTCGGTAGAGGCCAGCGGTTTCCAAAAGCAGATCCAATCGAACATCACAATCCAGGTGCAGCAGGTTGCGCGGGCGGACTTCCAACTCACGCTCGGTAACGTCAATCAGACGGTGAACGTGACGGGGGCCGCGGAGTTGCTCGCTACCGACGACTCAACCGTTGGTCAGGTAATCGAGAACAAGCGAATCGTGGATTTACCGCTTAACGGACGGAGCTATCTGGCGTTGACCGCCCTCGCGCCCGGCGTCAGCAACACCTCTTCGCCGACCAGTGCGACCAGCTTTCAGGGCGGCTTGCGCGCCTCGGTTAGTATTACTGTCGACGGCCAGCGGAACACGTTCGATCACTATACTCTGGACGGCGTGGAAAACACCGACCCGAACTTCAACAGCTACATTCTGCTGCCATCCCTGGACGCGCTCCAGGAGTTTAAGGTCCAGAGCGCAACATATCCGGCCGATTATGGCTACGCGCCGGTGCAGATCAATGTGACAACCAAGTCCGGCACCAACAGTTTTCACGGGGTCGGCTTCGAGTTCCTGCGGAACTCCTGGTTCGACGCCAAGAATTACTTCGATTCGAAAACTCTCCGTATCCCGGAATTTCGGCGGAATCAGTTTGGGGGTACGGTGGGCGGCCGGATCATCAGGAACAAGCTGTTTTTCACGGCAAATTACGAGGGCCTGCGCGAGGCTAAGGCACTGACCACGCTTTCCACCTTTCCTCCGTTGGCGTATCGATCCGGAAATTTCGCAGGCGCGAATACTATTTACGATCCCCGTACGACCGTCCTTGGCTCCAACGGGAAATATTCGGCAACTCCGTTCCCCAACAACGTTATACCGCCAGACCGTTTCAACCCGATTGCAGTAATGGCAATGAACCTCTATTGGCCGGTGCAGAATGTTTCTGGCGCGACCAACAATTACTTGAATAATGAGGCGCGCCAATCGAATTCCGATCAGTCGATGTTACGAATAGACTATCAACGGAGCGAGAAGTATTTGTTTTACGGCCGATGGAATTACGACAAAGATCATTACTACTTGCCCAACAACACTCCTAAGCAAGGTACCGTGGTCGAGACCAGACCGGACCAGATTATGGTTGGCGCGACACAGGTCTTTACACCAACCTTGGTGAACGACGTGCGTTTTGGATGGACGCGATTCATCAATAACGAAGTGACGCCTTACAGTTACATACAGGACGTCAACGCCGCTACGCTTCATATCTCCGGCTTGAATCCGCTGAATGCCCCCTCCTTTTGGGCCGTCCCAGGTTTTGGTCTCACGGGATACTCGGGCTTTGGAGACAATGCCACCATCTATCTGACTCACGACAATATGTGGGAGGGTCACGACACTCTGACTTGGACGCATGGCAAGCACATTCTTAAGTTCGGGGGAGTCTTTGAGCCGATACACTATGACGAAATCGGCCAACAGCAAATCGGGAGCTTCTCCTTCAGCGGCCAGTACACCGGGAATCCCGCTATTGGTTCCTCCAGTGTCGGCAACAGCGTCGCCGATTTTCTGCTCGGCCTGAATAGCTCAGTAACTACAGCCGTTCAACCTGCGACCGCAGTGCTGCGAAGCATCTATTGGTCGGCCTTTTTTGCGGACTCTTATCGCGTCCTGCCAAAGCTCACCATGGAAGTTGGTCTGCGATATGAGTATATGCAGCCGTTCAAAGACCTGAGTGACAATTCATCGAACATCTGGGGGCTTCAGGGCCTGACTGGAGGTAACCCGATTCTGGTTCAGTCTTCGACGCAGTGCTCGTCGGGCTCTTCCTGCCCTCCTTATGCCGGGACCCTCACGCGATTGCAAGGTATCACTGTAGTTCGGGATGGCCGCATGGGCCCGGCTCTAGCAGACCCGGACCGGAACAACTTCGCGCCTCGCCTCGGCCTTGCTTATAGTATGAATCTGAAAACGGTGATTCGGGCCGGCTTTGGCATTTACTACAACATGATCGATGAAGGCAACACGTACTTCGACCGGGCAAGAACCCTGGCGGGTGGATTACAGCAGCTAAATTCCTATCCCACTCCCAATACCAGTCTCAGCAATCCGTTCCTGGGCTCGGTCACTTCTTCTAACATTACGCTGGTACAACCTTTGATTCTCTCGGGCGGTCCACAGCACCAACGGACCTCTTATGTCAACCAGTGGACCTTCGGCGTGCAGCGCTCACTTACTAGCAACTTAGTGTTAGAACTTGCTTATGTTGGCTCTCAATCCCACAAGTTGAGAAGAGAGGCCAGCGTAAATGTTCCGATCCCGAGGCCAGGCAGTCCGAGCAATAATAGACCATTCCCCCAGTTCGGCTTTATCCAATACCCTGACAATGAGACTAATGCAAACTATAACGCGCTCCAGTTCAGGATAGAGAAGCGACTCAGTCAGGGCGTTACCGTTCTGAGCGCCTTCACATATAGCAAGTCGATCGACAATTCAAGCGGTGTACGTCCCGGCGCCGGCGATATACTCCAGATGAATAACCCATATAACATCGGCTCAGGGGAGCGAGGACTTTCCGCGTACAATGCAAAGTTCCGATCTGTAACGTCGGGCTTGTACCAATTGCCGTTTGGCCGTGGTACGCGGTTTCTTGCCAACTCGAACAGCTTCGTGAACGCGCTAGTGGCGAACTGGCAATTTGGCGGCATTCTCACGCTACAGAGCGGCATGCCCTTTACGGCGCTCGATGGCAAAGATGTTCTGAATACTGGGGGCACCGGCATTGCCCAGCGGCCGGATGCAACGGGCATCAGCCCGCAACTGGATCATCCGACAGTGACGAACTGGTTTAATAAGGCTGCCTTTGTCTACAACGCTCCATATATTTATGGAAATGACGGGCGGAATAACATTATCGGCCCGCACGTCGTCGAGACGGACCTGTCGCTCTCTAAGGCTTTCAGGACCTCGGAGCATGCCGGCGCCGAGCTTCGCTGGGAGGTTTTCAACGCTGCGAATCACCCCATTTTCGGGCTTCCGAACGCAACTCTATCCAGCGCCGCTTATGGCCAGATTTCGTCGACCATAATCGACAGCCGCCAGATGCAGGTGGCCCTGCGTCTGACATTTTGATACCGGAGTAGCGAGCGCAGTGAAAAAAGGAGGCTCCGTATGAGAGTTGTGAAGACGTGCATTCTGCTGACCCTGCTGACGCGACTCTTGCCAGCGGTGGCGATCGAGCAATATCACTGGCACGACTTCGCGTTTACCGCGCAGGCCGGCGGAAACCCGTTCGACGTCGAGTTGCGAGGCGAGTTCACCGGT
>JBBSHP010000669.1:0-3696 GCA_038232555.1 Bryobacterales bacterium | reverse complement strand
TCACCCACGCCCAAAAGGGAGGACTGTGAGAGTTCCAATTACTCTGCTAATTAACCGCACGTCCCGCACTCTGGAAGTCGAGCCGCGCGTGTCACTGCTGGATGCGTTGCGGGAGTATCTGGACCTGACAGGCACAAAAAAAGGCTGCAACCAGGGAGCTTGCGGTGCGTGCACGGTCCTATGCAACGGGGAGCGAACGCTTTCTTGCCTGGCGCTCGCCGTTCAGTACGAAGGCTCGGAGATCACCACCATTGAGGGTCTTGCCAGCCACGCAAATCTGCATCCGGTCCAGGCCGCTTTTGTGGAGCACGACGGACTTCAATGTGGATATTGCACGCCAGGGCAGATATGCTCAGCGATCGGCATGATGCGGGAATTTCGAGCCGGATTGCCTAGCGCTGTCACACCCAACGTGTCCACGAACCCAACGGATTTCTCCGACCAGGAGATCCAGGAACGGATGAGCGGCAATTTGTGCCGCTGTGGAGCCTACGTTGGCATTCGGGCCGCCATTCGCGAAGCGTTCGGTTCCGGGGCGCCGCGATGAAGAACTTTAGCTACTCGCGCGCGCAGACATCCCAGCAGGCGCTGACTCTCATCTCGTCGCTCCCCAACGCAAAGTTTTTAGGCGGAGGGACCAACCTGGTCGACCTGATGCGGGAGAACATCGAGCAACCGGACGCGCTGATCGATGTGACTCGCCTGCCCTCTGCCGGTATCACGGAATCTCCGGGCGGCGGTGTTTTCAGTGGCGCGGAGGTGAAAAATACCGCAGTGGCGAATCATCCACTGATACGGCAGCGCTATCCCATGTTGGCCCAGGCCATCCTCTTCGGCGCTTCGGGCCAAATCAGGAACATGGCAACCGTGGGCGGCAACATCATGCAGCGTACCCGCTGCTATTATTTTTACGATGACGCTGCGCGCTGCAATAAGCGAAACCCCGAGTCGGGTTGCGATGCCATCGACGGGTTCAACCGCATCCACGCCATTCTGGGCACATCGGATGCCTGCATCGCCACGCATCCTTCTGACATGTGCGTCGCACTTGCCGCGCTGGACGCGATGGTTCAGGTGGAGGGTGCGGCAGGCAAACGGAAAATTCCTTTCAATCAATTTCATCGCTTGCCAGGCGACACGCCGCACATTGAAACGGCGCTCCAGCCAGGCGAGTTGATTACGTCTATCGAATTGCCTCCACTCGCCTTTGCCACCAATTCGCGATACCGGAAAGTTCGGGATCGGGCCAGCTACGCGTTCGCTCTAGTCAGCGTGGCGGCAGCGCTGGAGATGGAGAACGGTGTCATCCGCAACGTACGGTTGGCCCTGGGCGGGGTCGCTCCGAAACCATGGCGAGCGTACCGGGCCGAGCAGGCGCTATCGGGCGCCGAAAGCAGTTTGGAGACGTTTCGGCGCGCAGCCGACGCTGAGCTTTCACAGGCGCGCGGATTCCGTGATAACAGCTTCAAAATCGAACTCGCCAAACGCACCATAACTGGCCTGCTAAGCGAATTAGCCGAGGTGAGGGACAAGTAATGTCTGTCATGAAAAATATCGTCGAAACCGTCGCGCGTTTTGTGCCGGATAAGAAACCGGATCCATTGTTGAAAGGTGCGGTGGACGGTGCCGGTTTCCTGGGTAAGTCCTTGTCTCGCGTAGACGCCTTGGTCAAGGTGAAGGGCGAGGCGAGGTTCACCGCCGAGTATGACATTTCAGGCATAGCACATGCCACGCTGGTGTACGCCACCATCGCCAAAGGCAAAGTCTCGAAAATCAGTACCGAACGTGCGAAGCGGGTGGAAGGCATCCTGGAAATCTTCACGTATAAGAACATGCCCAAGATGGCCGCGCCGCCTTTGGTGGACCTCACCGACCTGAAAAAGGGCATGGCGGCCAGCGACCTGCCGATCCTGCAGGACTCCTCGGTGCATTGGGACGGGCAGCCCATCGCCGTGGTGGTCGCCGAAACACTCGAGCAGGCGGAGCATGCCGCGTCGTTGGTCGAGGTTGAATATAAATCCGATGTACCGGCAGTGTCGTTCCAGGGAATGAAGCCCCAGGCGGTTGAGCCTTCCGATGTGATGGGCGAGCCAGCCGTCGTCAGGATCGGTAGCGTAGAAAAAGGCTTCCAGGAGGCGGCGGTGCAGGTGGATCACGTCTACCACACGGCTCGGTATAACCATAACGCCATCGAACCGCACGCCACGATTGCGGTTTGGCAAGGAGAGGACAGTCTGGTGGTGTTAGAGTCCTCGCAATCTGTCTATACCGCAGCCAGGACATTAGCTTTCATTTTCCAGCTCAAGCCGGAGAATGTGCAGGTGATCGCTGCTTATGTCGGCGGCGGTTTCGGGGGCAAAGGCGGGCTTTGGAACTACACTCCACTTTGCGCGGCCGCAGCCAAAGCGTTGCAGCGTCCGGTGAAGCTGTCGCTGTCGCGCGAAGGCGTATACCGGACGGTGGGCGGCCGCACCATCGCGGAGCAACGGATCGCTCTGGGCGCCAAGGCTGACGGGACACTATCGGCTTTACTGCACACCTGTGTGACGGCCACTACATCGCACGGGCGCTATGCGGAGCAATGCACCTTCCCCACCCGTCACCTGTATGCGTCGCCAAATATTCTGATCGAGCAGAAGATCGTCAACCTGGATACGATCGCCAATACCTGGATGCGCGCTCCGGGTGAATCCATCGGAACCTTTGCGCTCGAATCGGCCATGGACGAACTCGCCTATGCCTTGCATATGGATCCGATCGAGGTGCGGCGGCTCAACGAGCCTGGCCAGGATCCCACCAAAGGCACTCCGTTCTCCAGCCGTCTTCTCACCCAGGCGTATCGTCAGGGAGCGGAGCAGTTCGGATGGAGCGGACGCAACCCCGAACCGCGCTCCCGGCGCGACGGCAAGTGGCTGATCGGGCAAGGCGTCGCCACCGCGTACTATCCGTTCTTCCGATTTCCGGCCAAGGTCCGCGTGTGCCTCTTCGTGAATGGCAAGGCAGTTGTGCAGACGCCCGCCGCGGAAATGGGTATGGGGACGGCAACGGTTCAGATCCAACATGCCGCCGATCGGCTGGGCCTGCCATTGGAGATGGTTTCTTTTCACTATGGCGATTCGAAACTGGCGGATACTCCCGTAATGGCGGGCGGATCCAATCAAACTGCCACGATTTTCGCGGCTGTGCAGCAGGCGGTAGATGAGGTACACCGCGAACTGCTGAAGGTGGTTCGAAAGCATCCGGACTCACCGCTCGCAGGTGCCAAGTACGAGCAGGTGCAAGCGCGCGACGGTGGGCTGTATCAAACTCCGGAGAAAACTTCCGGAGAGACTTACGTCGAGATTCTGCGCCGGGCGAGAATGGATTCCATTGAAGTTGAGACAGAGTCGGGCCCACCGATGGAGCTGATGAAATACTCTATGGCGTCGTACGGAGCCCAGTTTTGCGAAGTGCGCGTGCATGAAGAGACCGGCGAGGTACGCGTGGCACGGTGGCTCTGTTCTCTCGATAGCGGACGAGTTGTGAATCCGAAAACCGCGACCAGTCAAATTCGGGGTGGCATCATCATGGGCATCGGTATGGCGCTCATGGAAGAAACCCTGTTTGACGAGCGCCGGGGCCGGATTATGAACCCTTCGTTGGCGGAATACCACGTTCCCGTGAACCTGGACGTCCCCGATATAGAAGTCCTTTTCC
>JBBSHP010000668.1:0-3698 GCA_038232555.1 Bryobacterales bacterium | reverse complement strand
CCGACGCAATGGATTGGAGTGATGGGGCATACGCCTTACGTACGGCGTATAATTGGTTTTAGGTAATTGTATCGTGCCGGGACAAAGTAACGGAGCTTCTGGTTAAGAAGATACCGAGCCGGCGATACCGGAGCATAGAAAAGCAAGCGTACAAGAAGTTGGACTTACTACGCGCCGCTACGAGTTTGAGGGACCTCGCAAGTCCTGGGTTGCATCTGAAAGGTCTGGGCGGCGATCGGAAAGGGCAACACAGCATTCGGGTGAATGACCAAGACCGGATCTGTTTTGAATGGCGGGAGGATGGAGCACATGATGTGGAGTTTACGGATTACCATTAGCGAGGTTCGTCGATGGCCAGTTTAGTTCGTGCAAAGAAGAATCCGCCGGTTCATCCTGGCGAGATATTACGGGATGTTTTCTCGGATGCTGGGTTATCCGCAAGCGCCGCCGCCTTGAGAATGAGCGTGCCCGCCAACCGATTGACGGAGATTATGCAGGGAAGGCGCGCGATTACCGCGGACACCGCGCTGCGGCTGGCTCGTTTCTTTGGGACATCACCGCAGATGTGGATGAACCTGCAATCGAACTATGAGTTGGACCATGCGGAATACGAGTCTGCAGAGCGAATAGCGCGCGAGGTACAACCGGTGGATAAGGCGTCGTGATATGCCGCCGCACTTGGAGATGTCGATTACCTAAACGACGTGGCGTGAACCGAGTTTTGCTGGATCAGGGACTTGCAACTGCTGGGGTATTTTGAATCCCTGATCCACACTAACCTGCACCTGAGTGCTGAGATCGTCGTGCCTGGAATACACAATTACCGTGGAGTACGCCCGGTGCCGCTTTGGATCGAGGGTTCCGGGATTTTCGCACGAGCTACAGATCGAAGGCGCTCCGAAAAAGGTCTGCAGTGTGCTGCAGGGCCGATCGCGACAGAAGCGGAATCCCGACCTACAATCACGTCAGATCCGGCCTCGTGAACCGGTTTCGTTCCGCTCAAGTGAACCACCGGTCTGTCCATGTTCGAATCATAGCGCCCTGCGCCCGGTAGAATTCCCGGCGCGGCGAGCGCCGTTTCCCGGTTTCTGTTCTACCCGTTTTTGCCCGCATGAGCACTGAGCGCTGCGCGCCAGGAAAAATGCCTGGGCGTCTCTCCTTGTGCTACGAGCCACGCCAAATGGAGGGCTGGACACAACTGAAAAATGTCCTTGACCGCTGGGTGCGATTAAGGGTATAACTTTGATTCCCCCTGTTTTTCGAGAACCACACAAAATTTCCTCCGATGTCAACCGCAGTTTCTGTTCTGCACGAAACGCCAACGTCGCTTGGCGGTAAGCTTCCACGGGTTTCCGAGGATTCTCTCATTAATCTGGCTCACGATTTACGACAGCCTCTCAGCGCGATTGAATGCATCGCCTACTATCTGGATTTAACGACACCGCCCGATCAAGTGCAAGCTCACCTTTACATTTCACGTCTGCAACAAGCGGTGCTAGAAGCGAGTGCTCTCCTCTCCGCAGCCGTTCGTTCCTCCGGCCCGGCAGGGTAAAATCGCTAGTAGGGAATGCACATGCACAGACTCGTCGCGCACCTGGCTGCCTCCACCGCATTTATGGTGCTGGCCGTCATACCAGCATTTGCCGGCGGTCCTACGTTTAGCCATGACGTCGCGCCGATTCTGTACAAGCACTGCGCGGGATGCCACCATGCCAATGACATCGCACCAATGCCGCTGCTTACTTTCAAGGAGGTCCGTCCTTGGGCGGCATCGATTCGCGAGGCCGTGGTGCTGCGTCGGATGCCGCCGTGGAAGGCCGATCCGCATGTTGGAAAATGGTCGAACGATCCGAGTCTCAGCGCTACTGAAATTGCCACAATCACTGCGTGGATTGACGGGGGCAAGCTGGAAGGAGATCCCAAGGACCTTCCCCCGGTACCAGTCTTTGCGCAAGGATGGCATGGCGGGAATCCCGACAAAATCATTACAATCCCGACCTTTACTTTGACCGACAAAGGTCCCGACGAATATAAGTATTTTGATGTCCCGACCAACTTTACGGAAGACATGTGGATTGTGTCCGCGGAGCTTCGTCCGGGTAATCGCAAGATCGTCCATCACGCGCACGTGTTTGTGGTGGAGCCTCAGAAGCCGGCGGCGGCGAGGTCGAAACCAGATCCAGCAACCGAATACAGCAAGTGGCTCCATGTCAATGAGGGATCGCTGGTGTTCATTCGTCCGACTGCACCTGTTATTAACGATGGCTGCGCCACCGATGACAACGGTGCTTTCCCCGGCAGTCCTCCGAGCGATTTAGGTAGCTTGATTGGATCCTATCTCCCCGGGCGCGGGCCCGACGTGTATCCGGAGGGAACGGCGCGATTGGTTCCCGCGGGCTCGAAGCTGAAGTTCCAAATCCATTATTCACGCGCAACCGGGAAAGCTGAGACGGACGAAACTGCGGTGGGCCTGGTGTTCGCAAAGCAAGCACCGAAACAGATCGCCCGCCGCATCGACCTTTCGAATCACATGTTTCTGATTCCCGCGCGGGACAACAACCATCAGGTCACCGAGTGCCATACTTTCCAGAAAGACATGTATATCACCAGCCTCACGCCCCACATGCATCTGCGCGGCAAAGCCATGCGAATGGAAGTGACTTATCCGGACGGGCGCTCGCAAACGCTGTTGGATGTTCCGGAATACAACTTCAACTGGCAGATCACGTACCATGCGGCGGAGCCAATCTTCATCCCGAAGGGCACGCGCCTGAAGATCGACGCCCGGTTTGATAACTCGGCGAACAATCCTCTGAATCCGGATCCATCGAAGGCGATCCGTTGGGGCGCGGCGAGCGAAGTAGAGATGATGGACGGCTGGATTGAATACGTCGATGCGGACGGCTCCGGATCATCCGCCCGCGCGACTACAGGCAGCAACTAAGCTTTACGGATTTCGATCTGCCCGTTGTTGATCCGCGCTTCGAAACAAGGCGCGGTGTGAGTGGCGGGTCCGTCCAAAACCTTCCCTGTCTTTATATCGAACCGCGAGCCGTGCCATGGACACACCACCGCTCCCTCTTCCAGCTTGCCTTCCGATAGCGGTCCGCCAGCATGGGTGCAGGTGTCGGCAATGGCGTAAACCTGATTGTGTTGCCGGATTAACAAGACCGGCACGCCGTTGGAGTCCGCCTTTTTCATCGTGCCTTCCTGTAGATCATCGGCGGCCAGCACCGCTGTAAAATCCTTTGGCAGGGGAGGCCCTCCGGCCGCATGATTGACGCCCACCTGCTCGTTGAACACGAGGTCGCCACCCAAGTAGGCGGAGGCGGCCGCGACGGCGTACCCGAGGACTCCAAAGCCGCGCCCGAGATTCCGCTTCTTCTTATTGCGAAACGCAAGAGAGGCGCCATACAGTAGCGCTCCGCCGAGGTTCAGAATGCCGTGTACCAGGCCGACCTTGCGTGCACGACCATCGGTGTCGGACCAATCGGTTATCCCTGTAATCGCCGAGCCAACGGCGCCGACCAGACCGACCGCCACGGCCAGGTCCGCACCCTTAGCGAACTCTTTACGGCCGGTCATGTCCTCCAGCGCATCGCAAACCAGCGCCACTGTCCACGCCCCAACCGGGATGTCCGTCAGAACGGGATGCAGGGGATGGCCCAGCCAGGTTCCGTGCAGCGCATTCTTCACGT
>JBBSHP010000667.1:0-3702 GCA_038232555.1 Bryobacterales bacterium | reverse complement strand
AGGTGTTCGATCCCGATACCACCCGGCCCGATCCCGACCGCCCCGGACAATTCATCCGGGACCCTTTTCCCGGCAACATCGTCCCCGCGAACCGATTCAACCCGATTTCCCTGGCCGCGCTGCAACTCATTCCTCTCCCGAACCGGTCCAGTCTGGTAAACAACTTCGTCCAGAACAATACGCGTCAAAACGATACAGGCCGCATATTTCTCCGCTTCGACCACAGCATCACAACGAAGAATCGACTGTTCGTTACTTTCGGACAGCAGAACAATAGACAGTTCACTCCGGGTATCAACGCCGCTTTTCCCGGGGAAGGCGTCAATGGCGAGCAGGGGAAAATCGAAAGCCATCCAAAATCCTCGGTGCTCAGCGATACCGTCACGTTCCGGCCGAATCTGATCGGCGAATTCCGGGGCAGCTTCACGCGCAATATCATCCAGACGGCCCCCCGGAGCGTGGGCTACGACTTCACGCAGCTAGGTCTACCGCAATCGCTTAAGAATCGCGCCTTGACGTTATTGTTCCCGCGTTTTGAGATTTCCGATGCCGTGAACCTTGGCCCGGATCGCGCATCGTACTTCACCGACGCGGAACAGAACACGGAGGGCCAGGGCCATGTCACTTGGCTGCACGGAACGCACTCGATCAAGTTTGGGGCGGACACGACATTTCAGACCTTTAACGTGTTTCGTCCCGAGCGTCCCTCCGGCCTCTATCAATTCGACCGGACTTTTACGCAGGGTCCCAATCCCACGGCATCCAGCGGTACGGCAGGGAATGGCATCGCGACCTTCCTGCTCGGCGCTCCGACGGGCGGTTCCTTCTCGCTCGACCCATCGCTAGCGACATCGCAACGGTACTATGGCGCCTATTTGCAAGACGATTGGAAAGCGCTCCGCAATCTCACGCTGAACCTGGGTGTTCGCTGGGAATACCAGACTCCCTGGAACGACCGGTTTAATCAACTCGGCTTCTTCGACCCGCAAGCGACCGACCCGGTCACTGGCAAGAAAGGCGTTCTGCGCTTCACCGGGCGCGACGGCAACCCGCGCTACCAGAGCGATCCGGATCGCAACAATTTCGCGCCGAGAGTCGGGCTGGCATGGCATTTCCTCAAGAACACCGTGTTCCGCGCAGGGTACGGAATCTTTTACTTTCCGGGCAGCGGCGGCATCGGAGCGGGCGCGAGCGATCTCGGTAGCGGATTCCTTTCCCAAACGCCGGTGTTTTTGGGAACGCCACCGGCGGCGCCGAATACTCCGCCACCGGGCGCGAGCGTCGCCGCCCCGTTTCAGGCCGGATTCCTGCCCGTGCCCACAACTGGTGTCGGCGCCGGCATCGGCACCGCCTTCCGCGAATGGGTCACGCCCTACAATCAACACTGGAACGGTAATTTTCAACATGCGTTGAAGGGGGATATGCTCGTTGAAGTCGCCTATGTTGGCAGTCGCGGCGAAAAGATTTGGGTCAATCGTAATCGTAATGCGGTGAGCACCCAATATCTTTCGCTCGGCTCCGCTTTGGATGACTTGGTTCCGAACCCGTACTTCGGCGTGATTCCTACGGGCGCTTTGAGCGTTCGGACGGTCCGCCGCTCGCAACTCCTGCGCCCGTTCAGCCACTATACAGATATCACCCGTTTTCGCGACGCAATCGGCGATTCGATTTATCACGGCATGACGCTCCGGGTGCAGAAGCGGCCAACGCACGGGCTGACTGTGAATCTTTCCTATACGATCAGTAAGCAAATCGACGATGTACAGGAGCGCTTCGGCGGACGCACCAGCTTCATCGACCCGAATAACTTAAGGCTGTCGCGATCCATAGGAGATTATGACCGGCCTCAGTATCTAAGTCTGAGTTATATCTACGAATTGCCGTTCGGCCAAGGGAAGCGCTGGATGCGGAGCGGCATGGGCGGCAGGATCCTTGGTAACTGGCAGATGGTCGGCATCAGCACGTACGGCAAAGGGCTGCCGATCGTGATTACCGGGCCGAATAATACGCGATTGCCGGGCGTGAGTGCGGTCGCCGTGCGCTTGAAATCGGGCGTGCTGCCGGATGGCGAGCAAAACCTAAACCGCTGGTTCGACACCAGCGCGTTCGTGCCCGCGCCGACCTATTCGCTCGGCAACGACTCGCGAACGCAGCCGAACCTGCGCGGACCCGGCATAGGTAACCTGGATTTCTCTATGAGCCGGACTCAGGTCATTCGCGAGCGCGTTCGTCTGCAGTTTCGCGCTGAATTCTTTAACGCGTTCAACACGCCCCAGTTCAACGACCCGAATGGCAGCGTGACATCGAGCAACTTTGGACAGATTACGAGCGCCGGTTCCGGGCGGGTGATCCAGTGGGGAATGCGATTGTCATACTAGCTCATTTTCGCTGCACGAGTCTTCCGTGCGTCCCTCGATATGGTCAAGAGGGGTTGGGGAAGGCGTGGCCCTTCAAGAACCGGCACGGGCACGTAGTCGGCCTATCCTCAGGGGTCTTGAGCATGCCGGGTGGGTTGTCAAGGTCCGGGTAAACGCTCACGTCGATGTACATGGCCTCGTTGTCCGTTTAAGAACTCGCGCTTGAATCATTCACGTGTCTGTTGAGAGCTTCGCCTTCCGTGGGGTCCGGGATTGCAGTTTTAGGTTCGTGGCCCTTTGACATCTCCTCCGGACCGATCGATGAGGTGCGCGCAGAGCTAGTAGTGGCCACTCAACCGAAACGGGAATGCCTTCCCATGAATGCGCCCGATGCTGCATTGCATATTGTGAGCGGGATCTATGAACTCGAAGGGGGCAAAACGCGTTGGACGGCGGGCACGGCCGTGCTGCGGCTGAAGAACCCGGCGCAACCCCAACCGGTCCAGGTTCAGTTCTACATTCCATCACTGTCGACAAGACATTCTCAGTTCCAGGGGATCGTCGCGAGTTGGGAATCATCCTGATCGAGGCTGGTTTCCAGCCCGACAGCAATTCAAGAAACTCGATCCATTAAACTCGATCCATTAAAATTGAAAGAGACCGGGGGCGCGTAGCTCAGGTGGATAGAGCATCTGCCTTCTAAGCAGAGGGTCGCAGGTTCGAGTCCTGCCGCGCCTACCAAATGTCCCTTCTTTTCCACGCACAAATGTATATGTCTCTCTTTTCTGACGCGCTGCTCTAGAAATTCAGGCGTAGCGATAACTGGATCTGACGCGCTGCCCCTAAGCCCACGGCCTTCTCGACTGTAGAGTTAAATACTCCAAAAGCCCCGCCGGCGGCTGCCGCTGTGAACGGTTGACCTGGCTGCAACTGATTGGCACCCGTCCCCAGCGACTGGTTCAGTTGGACCGGGGGATTTGCGAAATTCGCACGGTTCAGAATGTTGTAGATCTCGGCGCGGAATTCCAGATTCTTCTGCTCATGAATCGGAAATTGCTTTTGTACCGTGAAGTCTAGCTGCGAAAGGATCGGGCCATGTAATACGTTGCGCCCCAGGTTTCCAACACGGCCGGGCGCCGGGATCGCGAACGCCGCTGGATTCAGGAACAACCGCTTTTCACTGGTCTGCAGAAAAGGATCGCCACCGATGTAATCGGCCCTGCGGAAATTGCGGAAGTTACCGCCGCCGGGAACATTGACGACGGGCACGGTCACAGGCAATCCACCGACAAGAATTGGACTCGCTACATAATTGTTGTTGAACTAAGCCGCAAGCGGCAGTTGT
>JBBSHP010000666.1:0-3716 GCA_038232555.1 Bryobacterales bacterium | reverse complement strand
TTGATCGGCCAGGGTATGGTGGAAGCAGCGTCGGGGAAATCGATCTTGGTGAATTGACCCCCGCTCAGCAGAAAGCCATGATTGACACCGGCTAGTGTGTAGAGTCCCACCACGTCGCCCTGAGGATTGATCCCACGGACGTCGGTACCGCTGGCTCCCGGAAAATCAATCGCAGTGTATTGGCCCCCGCTCAGCAGAAAGCCATGAGTGACACCGGCAGCCGTGTAAAAGCCAACGATGTCGCCGCGAGTGTTGAACCCCCAGGGTATCGTCATTGTAGAACCGGGGTAATCAATCGCGGTGAAGATGGGGCCCTGTGCAAAAGCGTTCGATGTGGCGCACAGGGCGAAGATGAGCGTGAGCAATCCGGCGCATCGTCGCCGCCGTCTACAGCCAGCCATCACAGCTATTCCGAGGCCGGCGAGGGCGATGGATGCCGGTTCAGGAATCGCCGGAGCGTTGAGTATTCCACTCCCCGATCCCGCAAATCCGTTGGCTGCTCCCAGAGCTGCGCCCGAAAGCGATCCGGTAGCACCGGCAAATTCGCCGGTTCCTCCGGTGAAAGTGTATGTCTGCGTGAAAGGGCCCACGCCCATCACTGTATGGGAGACGTCTTCGAACAGGTTTCCGGATAGTGTGTTGCCATCGGCAAATTTCATGCTGAAGGTTCCGTTGAGCAGTCCAGTAGTCAAATCAACTACGCTATGGTCGCTAACCGTAACGGGATTCCAAATAGTGTTCAGGCCCGGGTTGCCCGAAAGAAAAGAACCGGTTGCAAGAGCGTCAAGGGTCACAGTCGTACCTGAAAAAACCGGCGGCCCGGCTAGCCCTCCAGTAAAGCTGTAGGTGATGGGGATTGTGGTGGCGTTTGCTCGAACGCCCATGCCGCAGGCGATCACAACGGCGCACACGCTGACCGTCCATAGCTTAGGTTGTACTTTCATGGATAAATCCGTCATGAGTTCAGATTGCGCTTTTTCAGGAATAATCCGGTAGTATGATACGGTAACAGCGTCAGCGGACATGCGGAACGCTGAGGACCTATTCTTGTGACGTTTGGATCCGTGCCACCGCTCGACGTTTTGCAACAGCTCCAGCGCATTCTCGTCCATCCTCTGTTTCAAAAATCACACCGTCTTTCAGATTTCTTACGCTATGCAGTTGAGAAAACGCTGGCCGGCGAAGGCCACCAGCTAAAGGAATTGGTTATCGGCGCCGAGGTCTTCGAGCGAGGAGCAGAGTTCGATCCACAGACCGATAATGTGGTTAGGGTAAATGCCAACCGGCTGCGAAGTAAACTCGCCGAGTACTATCAGCAGAGCGGCGCCGCGGATCCGATTCTCATTTCTATTCGAAGAGGCGGATTGGTGCCCTGTTTCTCTTGGGCTCAGCCGAATAGCTTGTCATTGACCCAACTCCAGGAAACGGTGAAGGCAGATCGGCCTAATCCGGCGGTCGGCCGTCGTCTGGAACTGGAGCGACTCCGTGGGGCGTTCGCAACCGCCTCCGGGGGAACTGGAGTTCTGGTAACCGTGTCCGGCGATGCCGGAATAGGCAAGACCACCACCGTCGAACAGTTCCTGTCTGAGTTCGACGCCGGCAAAGGCGCGGTTTGGATCGCTCGAGGGAGGTGTTCCGAGAGGCTAGCCAAGACGGATGCATTCGTCGTGGTGCTGGATTGTCTGGACGACCTGGTCCGCAACCCTCCGCAGAGTGAGGTGTTGGGCCTGCTGCGAACGGTCGCGCCCACCTGGCTGGCGCAACTCAGGCCTGGCCAGGATCGTTCGGATCCCATCCTGGCGAAAGACGATGTGATCTCGCATGAACGCATGCGGCGCGAGTTCGTCAACTTCCTCGAAGCGATTGCCGCGATTCGGCCTGCCATCCTGTTTCTGGATGACGTTCATTGGGCGGATCCCTCCACCTGCGATCTGCTCGCCTATCTCGGCTCGCGCATGAGCGGGCTGCGGCTCCTAATCGTTGCCGCCTACAGGCCTGGTGAGGCGCTCAAGGATACTCAGCCTTTTTTTTCAACCCTCCTGGCGATGCGCCGCCGAGGCTCTTCGACCGATCTTTCGCTCCAGCTCCTCACCGAGTCCGACATCGAAGAGTATGTGACGATTCGATTTCCTCAAAATTCATTTCCGGTCGAGTTCAAAACGGTTATACATGGACGAACCGAGGGCAACCCCTTGTTCATGACCGATCTGCTGGACTATCTGGTCGAGAGCAAGGTTCTTACAGCGACGAATGGCTACTGGTCGTTCGTTCTCGACATCGGCGCCGTGCGCGGGACAATTCCGTTGGGGGCCAGAAGCGTGATCCGGCTAAAGATCGAGCAGTTGGGCGAAGCCGACCGGAGCATCCTGCAATGCGCCGCCGTACAGGGTGTTGAGTTCGACTCGGCAGTGGTTTCCCGCGCGCTCGCCATCGATCCGGCCGACATTGAGGACCGGCTTCAGGTTCTCGAGAGCATACACCGATTGGTGCATTTGGTCGACGAGCGCGCGTTTTCCGAAGGAACGTTATCGGCCCGCTACCGGTTCTTTCACGTCTTTTACCAGAACACCCTCTATGCCGATTTAACACCGACTAAACGTACTCGCCTGTGCCTTGGGGTGGCGAACTCGCTGGCAAGCTTTGCCGCCGCGGATACCAGCGGATTGGCCTCCGAACTGGCGTTTCTTTTTGAAGCGGGGCGCGATTATGACAATGGCTCACGGTATTTCCAGCAAGCGGCCACACAGGCGGCCAAGGTCTTTGCCTACACGGAAGCAACGGTCCTTTGTGATAGTGGTTTGAAGTGTCTCATGCGGCTGCCGGAGTCGACCGGGCGCGACGCCAGAGAGCTTACCCTCTCACTAATCGCTGGCATGGCGATGATGGCGGCGCTGGGCTACGGGGCGCCCCAGGTAGAAGCCGTACACCGCCGCTCGCGGCAACTTTATCTAGGTTTGAATCAGGAACGCCGCCTGGTACAGGTGCTGTGGGCGCTGCATACCTGTCGCATCAACGCCGGTGAGCTTGATTCGGCACTCGAAATAGCAATGGAGATGCGCGAGTTAGCCGGCCGCCTGAACAATCCAGCAGCCACCATCGAGTCTCTTCATGCGCTGGGAACGACGCTCGCTTTTCTCGGGAGGCTGGTCGAGGCGCGCGAAGCACTCGAAGGCATCTTTAGAATTTGTCCCGTCGAGCAGTTTATTCCCCGACGCGCGGTTTATCTGCTCGACCCATGTGTAACATCGCTCAGCATGCTCGCACGGTTGCTGGCGCTGCTGGGGCATGTCGACGAAGCGATCGAACAAGCATATCTTTCGGTTGATGTGGCGAACCGGATCCTGCATCCCCCCACGCTGGCTTACGCGACATTTTGGGTGGGATGGATACGGCATCAGAGAGGCGAACACGCAAAGGCGTGCGTTCATTTAGAAGCCGCAATGACTCTCAGTGACGAGAATGGTGTACCGCTGATTCAGGAGTGGGGCCGCGTTGTCCGTGGCTCCGCCCTAACGCATCTCAACCGGGTGGAGGAGGGCGTAGCGGAGATGGAGAGGAGCCTCGAAGCTCAGACAGCTATGCGTTGCCGGCTGGAGCGGTCGTATTGCCTCACGCTGTTAGCCGAGGGACTCGCGATCGCAAATCGGAATTATGAGGCGCTCTCACTGTGTGACCAGGCACATGCCATTGCTCTTGAGACGCAGGCGCTAGGTTAT
>JBBSHP010000665.1:0-3721 GCA_038232555.1 Bryobacterales bacterium | reverse complement strand
CATCTGCCGCTGTGTGCCGCTGAACAGAAAGAGGAAGCTATGACGCATATGATCGCGCCAGCTCAACATGAAATAGACGAGGAACGGCACGAAGCTCGCCATCAGCAACACATCGTAGAACGAAACCAAATATCCGTAAACGTAACTCCAGAGAGGCGTTGGCTCCGGTCGCACGCGCACTTCCTGGATAGGCTGGGGTTGGGAGGGGTCCGGCGCTCGGCCTTTTTTACGCCCATTCGATTGGGATTTGGTTTGTGCCGGCTGCTGCTCCTGAAAGCGCTTGGGCACGATGAGTTCAATCGTGCTTTTCTCCATCTGGTCGACCTTGCCAGCCACTGCGTCGACCAACGTGTTCAGCCTCTGGCTATAGGCGGGCAAGTCCTCGATCAATCTGACCACTTCGGTATACATTCCCAAACCCACCAGGTACATCCCCAGCACAGCGATACTGCATACGATGAAGCTGGAGACAGGACGGGGGATGCGCAACTTCATAAAAACGATCACCACCGGATCGAGCAGGAATGCAATGATGCCGGCCACCAGCAACGTGATAAAGAAGACGCGTCCGAAGTACAGCAATGCCACACAGGCTGCGCATGCCAGTATTATCATGCTCGGGTTAGCAGGCCTGTGAGCCGGCAATGTCGGACTGAGTGTCGTCACGTTAGGTCCGCGTCTCTCTTCTATGATGAAATGAAACGGTGCTGCCCAGCAATGCATTCCAGTTAATTAGCTTTCATGTCAGGCCTGTCCCCCGATTATGCAGACCACGCGGATTCTAGCGCTCGATCTCGGCAAGCGTCGCATCGGGCTGGCGCTTAGCGATGAACTCGGCATCACCGCCCAGGGTATCGATACGCTGCATCGCACGCGCTTACGGGAGGACTTAGCAAAACTGGGGCAACTGATTCGCGAGAACAACGTTTCATTGATTCTGATGGGTAATCCCGTCCACATGAGCGGCCATGAGGGCCGCCAAAGCAACTACTCGCGCGATTTCGCCAAGCGCTTGCAGGAGTCGGCTGGCGTCGACGTGAAACTTTGGGACGAGCGCCTGACCACCGTGGAAGCCCAACGGGTACTTCGGGAAAGCGGCATCAGCTTGCAAAAACGCAATCAGGCGGTGGACCGGTTGTCCGCCGTAATTCTTCTGGAGAGCTATCTAGACTCGCTTGCGCGCCAGCCTCAAGGAGGACAATGATGAGCAAGCGGCGTGGATGCGCGGGATGCCTTGGGCGAGCCTTGTTACTCGGCATTGTCGGGTTATTTATCGTGGCCGGCGGAGCTGCATTTATCCTCTCGCAACCTTATAAAGGATTTGCAGATACGGTGATCGTGGAGATTCCGCGAGGGACATCCACATCCGAAATCGGAGATCAACTCGCAAGCTCCGGGGTAATCCGGTATCCCTGGCAATTTTTCATCATGCGAGTGCTGCATCCCACGTCCAAGCTGCAAGCCGGCGAGTACCGCTTTACGGCTCCCGCTTCTGCCTGGACTGTTTACAACCAGATTGCCCGTGGGCAGGTCTTCTTCTATGAAGTGACCATCCCCGAGGGTTACAACATTTTCGAGATCGCGAAACAGGTGGATGAGCTGAAGTTGATGAAAGGCGGCGATTTCTTGAAGATCGCCAGGAGCCCGGCCCTGATCCACGACTTGGCTCCGGACGCCCCTAGTCTGGAGGGTTATCTATTTCCGTCCACCTACCGTTTGACGCGCCAGACCACGGCAGCCCAGTTAGTCCACATGATGCTGGATCAATTCCGCCATCGCTGGCAGGAGTTGCAGGCCACCGCGAAGCCGTCCATGACTGTGAACCAAATCGTCACATTGGCTTCTTTGATTGAGAAGGAAAGCGGCGTGCCGGAAGAGCGGCCCAAAGTAGCCTCGGTCTATATGAATCGCTTGCGCGGGGGAATAGCGCTCGACTGCGATCCTACCACGATTTATGCCGCCCAGCTGGAGAATCGGTATCGTGGAACGATCCACCGCTCCGATCTCGACAGCCAGAACCCATACAATACGTACCAGCATCGGGGTTTACCGCCCGGACCGATAGCCAGCCCGGGCCTGTCCTCATTAAAAGCGGCATTATCGCCCGCTGAAACCGGTTATCTGTATTTTGTCGCAAAGCCGGACCACTCCGGTGGACATAACTTTGCGAGTACGCTTAGCGAGCACAACCACAATGTCGCGCTATATCGCCAAGGCCGCTGAAATACCGGGACGCGCCAGAAGCATGTCCTGTCACGACCGAGGATAAGCCGGAGGATACGCCGGCGCCAGAGTTTGTTGCGACCGGAATAACATCTCCGTCTCAGGCGCGAGCAAAGCCCAGAGTCCGTAGACGCCCAGCGCCGTTCCAAAGGGGAGATTAAAGAGATGCAGCACCGAAAGAACGATGGCCAACGTCCTTGCCCAGGGTCGGAGCCGGATCAGGCCGAAGCCCACGATCAGACTCGGCAGTGAAAGCGCCAACAAAACGATAAAGACAAATCCGCCGATCACACCAAGTATCGGCATCGCAACCGCAGCGTCGCCAGCGTGGGCATTGAACCCGACGATTCCGGCGATGCCTCCGAAAACGATCATCGCAATTACGCCGCCCAGAACTCCGAGTGCGCCCAAAACAATGTGCAGGATTCCGATCACCTTCACGTGTGCCAGCATCTTCGCCTCCGTCGTACCTACTGAATGATACGCATAATGCGTGAGGGATGTTCAAAGCTGAGGAAAAGTTGTTGGCTCCCCGATACGTACACAGATCCGAACTCGCAAATAGAGAATTCGCCGGATCGAGTTTCTCCACTTGTTAACCGGGACGGCAGTTTCGGAGTTGCGTCCGGCCTCGGACCACCAGAAGACAGAAGCGTGGTGCGCCGATTCATCTCGTGCAGGCTATTTTTTGAAGCGCTATCTCGGGCAGCATCGCACGCCGGAGGGGGAAATCAACGGGTCTCGTAGCAGCATACTTGCCCCCGGTTATCCGCCGTCAACAGACCGATTCGTGGATGGTGTAGTTCTGGCACGGTGGTTTCAAATTGCTGCCGAAGACGTCGTGCTCTGCCGCCCGAACGGATTCGGCTACCCCGGAATCGTCTTTATGTTGACCCCGGAATCGCTTTTATCTTCCCGCGCAATCCGCACCACAGCTTGGCGCGGCACCCTCAAACCCAGATAGGGAGCGTCTATTGTTTACTCTTCAGTTTTTGACATGATATGCGCCAGCACAGCATCCGTCTTGCAAGATGAATCTGCGTTATGCCAGATACTTTTGGCAGCCTCCATCTTCTGATCCGAAGCTTCCAGGCTAACAGCTGGCCTACCTAAAAAGGGTTTCACCTCGTCGATTGCGTGAGACGGCCCGCAGACGGCAGTCGAAGCCAAAACGCGCTGAAGAACCTCATCCCACCGGCGCGCACGCTCCCGGACAGACAGTCCTCGCCGGGTTGGGTCAAGACGAAGCACGTCTTCGACGCGGGTCAGTGCGCGTTGTGCCTCCGCGTTTTCGGGATCAGCTTTCGCGGCACCTCGATAGGCAGCTAACGCCGGGATGTCCTTACCTGCAGCATATCTTGCGTCTCCAAGCCTCAACCAGACGCTGACGTCCCCCGGAAAGCGGCTCGACAGCACAGCATAGGCTTCCCCTATCTGCTCCGGCGAACCAATCGCCTTCACCACATCAGCGGCCTTCTTTGCAAAGGCGGGATCATCT
>JBBSHP010000664.1:0-3727 GCA_038232555.1 Bryobacterales bacterium | reverse complement strand
CTCCTTTCCGGATGATGCTGTTATACATGGGGGGACGCAGCCACGGCTGCAGTTTTACTGAAGCTCTCAAGACGGAGTCGAACCTGACTCGTCAAGTCGAGTATAAGGATCAAATCCTAAATGCCAGCCGCTTGGTTGAAAAAGATCCGAAGGGCTTTTATCAGTGGGATACTCCGAAGGGGCGTTTTTGGATTCCAGAGGGTAGCGATTACGTGCTGCCGTTCAACCTCTCGGAGCAACAGCGGAAGATTTATGGCGTCGGGGAAAACGGGCCGCATAGCGGAGATATTGTGCTCGATTGCGGGGCCAACATCGGCGTTACGATCCGCGAAGAACTGGCGGCGGGAGCCCAAAAGATTGCTGCCATCGAACCAGGGCCGGAGAATCTGGAGTGCCTGCGCCGGAACTTCCCCCAGGAGATCGCTTCAGGGCGGGTGATCATCGTTCCCAAAGGCGTTTGGGACAAAGAGGATCTTCTGACTCTACGCGTGGACCCGACCAATTCCGCCGCCGACACGTTCGTGCTACACCGTGAAGGGACGGTAGATGTTCAAAGAATTCCGCTCACGACCATCGACCACCTGGTCAAAGACCTGAACCTCGAGCGGGTTGACTATATCAAAATGGACATCGAGGGATCGGAGCCCAAAGCGTTAGAAGGCGCTCAGGAAACTCTGAAGAAATTTAAGCCGCGCATTTCGGTGACAACGTATCATGAAGCAGACCACCCCAGACTCATCCCTGAGATCATCAAGAAAGCTCGCCCGGACTACACCATAGGATGCGGGCCATGTTCAGAAGTGGGCAACGCGATTCGTCCCGATGTCTTATATTTCCGCTAATGAAAATCGCATGCACAGTCCTCGGCATGCAATTTTCGTTCTGATCCTAAGCGCGACAGCGTGCACCAAGCATTACCGGGCTGAAGGCGTCGTCCTTAGGATCGACCTTCCCAGCCAGACCCTCACAATCTCTCACCGGGCGATCCCGCACTACATGGAAGCCATGGTGATGCCTTTCAGGGCGCGCCACCCCCGCGAGTTGGCGAATCTGACCCCGGGTGCCCGAATCAACTTCCGCGTGGAAGTCGGCTCCAAGAGCACTCGCATTAGCCAGATCCGCCGCGAGTCGACAAGTCTTGACGACGTTCCTGCCCCTCCTCCGATAGACAGGCTCGCCGTCGGTGATCCGGTACCCGCCTTTTCACTCACGGATCAGAACAACCAGACAGTTCGCTTATCGGACTTTCTCGGCCGGCCAATAGTTCTCGATTTCATTTATACACGCTGCCCGCTCCCGGATGTTTGTCCGCGCCTGTCCGCTAACATGGCCCGTTTGCAGAAGCGGTTCGGTACCCGGTTGGCATTACTTTCTATCACTCTCGATCCCCACTTCGACACTCCGGAAATCCTCGCAGATTATGCACGGCGGTGGCGAGCCGATGCTCGGAACTGGCGTTTCCTGACTGGTCCCGACGACCAGATCCGCGCCGTCGCCTCCAAGTTCGGTCTGGTCTATTGGGCCGAGGAGGGGCTGATCACCCACACTGCCGTTACCGCGATTATCGATTCAGAGGGAAAGCTGCGCGCCGTCTTGGAGGGATCGCGGTTCACGTCGCAACAGTTGCTGGATCTGACGTCAACCTCTCTCGGGCTTCCAGCACAGCCGCAAGCGCCTGGTCCGCCGAACTCTCCAGCGCAGTGAGATGTCCCATCTTGCGTCCCGTCCTGGGTTCCAGCTTTCCGTAGAGGTGCAGCTTTACCTCAGGCTTTTGGCAGGCCGCCGGCCAGTTGGGCTCTCCCCGGTGCCAGAGATCACCTAATAAGTTGGCCATCGCAGCCGGGCGATGCCTCTCCGTGGATCCGAGTGGCAGACCGCATACGGCCCTGAGTTGCTGCTCAAACTGGCTGGTGACGTTCGCATCCACCGTCAGGTGGCCGGAATTATGCGGCCGGGGCGCCAGTTCATTGATGAGTAATTTTCCGTCGCGCGTCAGGAAAAATTCAACGCACAACACGCCCACTACTTCAAGTTTTTCCAGCACGCAACGCGCAATCTCTATTGCCTCGTTTTGGATCCGACTGGTCACTCGCGCGGGCGCGATGGAGACATCCAGGATATGGCGGCGATGCTCGTTCTCGATCACCCCATAGTGAACGAAGGTGCGGTCCTGGCCGCGCGCTGCCACCACCGACACCTCGCGTTCAAAGTCGATGAACGCTTCCAGCACGGCTGCGTTACTGCCTGTGGCTTCCCAGGCAGCGTCAATCTGGTCAGGGCTGCGCACCGTAAACTGGCCCTTTCCGTCGTAGCCGAATGCGGCTGATTTCAGGACCGCCGGATACCCTAGTTGCGCCAGAGCTTCCTGCAGATCGACGGACGAATGGACTTCCCGATACGGTGTCAACGGAAGGCCGGCGAAACTGATGAATGCCTTTTCGCGAATGCGCTGCTGCGTAGTGTGTAGGATCCCGCCACTTGGCCGCACCGGCGCGCACTGGGCAGCGGCATCGGCGGTGGGGGCCGGAACATTCTCGAACTCAAATGTTACAACGCTAACATTGCGCGCGAACTCGCGGACTTGTTCCAGATCGTCGTACGCCGCAGTGATCTCAACATCTGCAACCTGCCCGGTGGGAGTGTCCCATTCAGGGGAGAATGTATGGACACGGTAGCCCATGCGGCGCGCGGCAATCGCGAACATTCGCCCGAGTTGCCCACTGCCCAGGACCCCGATCGCCGCGCCCGGCAGGATCACATTGTTCACGGCAGTTCTTCTTGGAGTACCCGCTGGGCCTGCTCCTGTTGAAACGACCTGAGTCTTTCGCGCAACGAGGAATCGCTGTTCGCAAGGATTCGGACCGCAAGGAGAGCCGCGTTGATCGCGCCGGGTTTTCCAATCGCCATGGTGCCCACGGGCACCCCGCCCGGCATCTGCACAATCGAGAGCAGTGAATCAACGCCTTTCAGCGCATGGCTTTCCACTGGCACACCCAACACGGGCAACAACGTATAGGCGGCGATCATCCCAGGTAAATGCGCCGCGCCACCCGCTCCCGCGATGATCACCTGGAGACCGCGGCCTTCGGCCTCGATAGCGTACTCGCGCATCAAGTCTGGCGTCCGGTGCGCGGAAACCACCTTAGCTTCATGAGGCACACCAAACGCCGTCAGCATCTCATCCGCATGCTGCATGGTTTCCCAATCGGATTTACTGCCCATCACAATGCCGACCATCAGTGGCCCTTCTGGTTGCGGCGCAAGGGTTCATGCCCGCCGTTTTGAACTTGGAAAGCGATCACGCTATAACATGTTACCCTCACAGGCCCGGTGTTCCCACCGGCGCTACGCGAGTCGGCCTTGTAGTGCGACGCTGCGCTAATATGGTGCTCGCGATTTATCGCACGGGTCTGTTAGGAACAACTATATGGCTTCCCAGTCACACAAGGTTTTGAGAGCTTCGGCGGCGCTGGGTGCGGGCGCGGTGGCGGTTTGGGCGCTCCCCAAGGTATGGAGATTCGCAAGCCGCAGGTTCCATCTCGCGGCGCACTTTCATGAGGCTTGCGAGCATATAGACCACCGCTTGGGCTGGCACAAGCTGCCTACCCCGCTCGGCCTGGTGACCTTGGTGGGAATTCGGCACACGCTCAGAGAAAAGAATCTGACCGACACCAACCCCAAACCGGAGCCGGTCTCGCCGCCTCCTCCGCGCCACCTCACTGCCCGG
>JBBSHP010000663.1:0-3728 GCA_038232555.1 Bryobacterales bacterium | reverse complement strand
TCAGGCGTGAAATGAACTTCCATGATGTCGGCTTCTCTCCTAGAATAGCTGTTGCTGTTAGGGCAAGGCATATCCACTCTTGGTCCTCAATACCTTGGTTTAGATTTGTACAGACCTTTATGAACTGCCGAGCGGCCCCTGTGCCTGGCTCCTAAAATTTTAGTTAACCGAACTTGAGCAAAAACGTTCTTAAGCAAAAAGCTGTCGGTAATGATATAACGCTGGTTCTTGGAGGAATATGCGAATACGAAGATTGAAGCGGGTATTTTGCGCAATTCCCTTTTGGGTTTGTCGGTTTAGCGACGGCTGGAAAGGACAAAGCACGGCTAAGCCAGTCCTACTCGTTAATACCGGCCTACGGATTCTGTTCCCAATTTTGTTTATCGCGGCAACGGCGCATGCGCAAACTGTGACCGGTTCAGTGACCGGATCGGTGGCGGATTCCGGCGGCGCAGCTATCGCGAACGCGCAAGTTCAGCTGATCAACAATGTGTCCCGGCAGACCCACGATTTTAAGACCGGTTCCAGTGGTGACTTTGAATTCACTGGGATTCTGCCCGCCGGTTACAACCTGAAAATCACCAGCCCCGGCTTTAAGATCTACGAGCAGAATGTCACCGTCAGTTCACAAGAACGCGTGGATGTCCACACCGTGAGGCTCTCTGTCGGCGATGTCAGCAGCTCCATTGAGGTGCAGGCAGAAGCGGCTCACATTGAGACCAGCAGTTCCGACCGCGCCCAAAATATAAACCTCGAACAGATCCGTGATACGCCGGTACGTGGCCGCGATTTTCTTGGTCTTCTGAAAACTTTGCCGGGCGTGCAGGATCTCGGCAACCACGATTCCCGCGGATGGGGCGGGAACGTTCCCACCATCAATGGAGGCCAGCAAGGCCAGGTGGTCGTCACCTTGGACGGGATTGTCAGTCAGGATCGCGGCGCGCCCAGCATCAACGGCTATATTGCCCCTAGCGTGGATGCGGTGGGCGAGGTGAAGCTCCTGGTCTCGAATTATGCTGCGGAGTATGGCGCGCGCAATGGTGGCCAGCTCAACATCACAATCAAGAACGGAACCAACCGGTTCCACGGTACCGCTTACTACGATTGGCGGCATGAAGAACTCAATGCCAATGAGTGGTTCAATAACAAACTAAATGTTCAGAAACCTCGCTACCGTTTTCAAAATCCTGGTGGCACGGTGGGTGGCCCCCTCATCATCCCCGGTGTCCGCTTTAACCGGGATCGCAACCGCCTATTCTTTTTCTTCTCTTACGATCACCTGGCAAACAGCAACGTAGCCGGGCCGAATCGGTACACCATGCCCACAGCGCTCGAGCGGGCTGGAGACTTCTCGCAATCCTTCAACACGAACGGTTCGCCCATCCTGATCCGGGACCCAAATAGCGGTGCCGCCTGCGTGGTAGGAAATACCGCCGGATGTTTTCCTGGGAATAAAGTTCCCGCTAGTCGAATTAGTTCCATCGGGCTCGCGCTGCTGAACCGCTTCCCGCTTCCGAATGCAATCGATCCCACGGGTCAGGGCCAGTATAATTCGGTATTTCAATTTACAAACACGCAGCCCCGGGAAGACAAGATTCTTCGCGTGGATTACAACATCTCCTCGCGCGACACAATGTTTGTGCGCCTCCTTCAGGATTATCAGGATCAATCGGGTTATGGTGCGATCCTGGGCGCGATAGGCGATGGGTGGGGCCAGTTTCCGCATAGCTATCACATCCCTTCGGTGGGAGCGGCCATGACCTACATTCATACCTTTCGCCCCAACCTGATTAACGAGTTGACAATCGGGATCAACCGGGCCCACCAAGGCAACGCACCAACGGACCCCGCCCTCTTCGCCGCCAGCCAGTTGCCGCTCAAAGATTCCAGCGGACAGGCCCTCAAGCTGCCGAACCTGTTCGGCACCAACTACCTAAACCTGTTACCGGCAGTTAATTTCGGTTTGCCTTCTGGCTTCAGCGCACAGTCCTCCCCCACCGGCATTCCCAACTTACCAGGATTTGGCTTCGATAGCCGCTGGCCATTCGATGGGACGGACGAATCGCACAACCTTGTGGACAACGTGACCTGGATCAAAGGCGCTCACACAGCCAAAGTTGGTTTTTATTACGAAACATCCGCGCGCAATGTGAGCGCTTACTCCACGTATAACACTGCGGGTACTTACTACTTTGGGTCCGATCTCGGAAACCCGGTGGATACAGGGAATCCGTTCTCTAACGCTCTTACCGGAAATCTATATGGGTACGGGGAGGACAACAAGAAACAGATCAACCACGCGCGCTACCGGCAAGTGGAGTGGTTCGTGCAGGACACCTGGAAAATTCACCGGCGCGTCACCATAGACGCTGGGGTGCGGTTTCAGTTCCTGGGTGTGCTCAAGTCCGCGGGCGCTACCCTAGGGATCTTTAACACCGCTCTGTACAGCGATTCCCAGGCCGGCCAACTACTCTACCCAACCTGCACAGTAGCGGTGACCGGATCGGCAAGCTGCCCCACGGCAAGCAAAGCTTCCATCAATCCACAAACCGGAAAACTCTATCCTTACGCGCAGCAAGGCACCTTTGACCCCGCCTCCTTCGCGGCCGGAAGTCTGCCCTTCTCCGGCATTCTTCAGAAGAAAGAGATGCTTTTCAATAATCCGAGCCTTCAATTCGGACCTCGCCTCGGTCTTGCCTGGGACGTATTCGGAGACGGAAAGACCGCTCTCCGTACCGGCTTCGGCATCTTTTATGGCCGGGCATTTGGCGTGGATACGATTGGTGCTACCGGTGCTGGAGTAGGCCCCCTAGCGGCACCCCCGAATTATCAGGCGCCCATCATTCTGAATACCTCAATCAACAGTCTGGTCGGCTCGCCCGTGGTGTACACGCCACAGGCCACCACCGGAGGGTCGCTCAATTTCAAACCGCCCGCCACCTACGATTGGACCTTTGGGATTCAGCGCGATATCGGCAAGGGTTTCGTGATGGACGTAACTTATGTCGGCAACGTGGCGCACAATCAGTTCAATCAGGGCCGCATTGATTTCAACGCCGTCCAGCCCCTTACCACCTGGACTCCCACTGGTGGGGCCAATCCTAAATACCTAGATCCAACCAGCGGAAACGGCGGCACGGCCGGTTTCTACTCCACCAATCTAATTCGCGCTCTCTCCGGCGGATATCGCGGCTGGGGCGCTATTCAGGGCTACACCCAAGATGGCGAGTCATACTACGACGCACTCCAGGTCTCCATCAACCGTCGCTTTTCCCAGAGATTTCAGTTCGGTGGGAACTATACCTGGTCGAAGACAATCACGTATAACCGTAATCAATTCGTAAGTGACTATTTGCTGAAAAACGTAACGAGCAATCGTCCACACGCTGTCAATCTTAACTGGGGATACGACGTCCCGAGCCCTTCGAAATACTGGAATAACAAGGTCAGCCGGAGTGCCTTCGATAACTGGCATATTTCCGGCGTGGGGACGTTCTACTACGGGCAGGCCTTAACCATCGGGTGCGGCGCAAACGGTGCGCCTCCCGGATATTGGACAGGAACTCCCACGGGCGGCTTTCCGTTTCGGTGCCAGATGAATGGGCCCCTGTTCCTGCCAAGCGGAGCCACTCCTGCGGCTGTCTATGCTGGTACTAGCAGCGCCTTAGCAAATGCTGACCCGCGGCTTTGGTATCCGTTTAATCCGCAAAACTTCGTTCTTCCGGCGG
>JBBSHP010000662.1:0-3730 GCA_038232555.1 Bryobacterales bacterium | reverse complement strand
GAACCGGCCAAAGCCAACCGGGCGTTCCCCGCGCAGTGGCGCCGGACTGCGGACCAACTTCCAGGAGTGCGGCTTCCTGCGCCCTCCTTCCGACCGGAGCGGCGGCCAGCCGCAGAGTTCCTCGCACAAAGATTAAGCAACCGATCCCTTCCTATGCGTGTGCTGGCCCTGGGGCCCCTGACCAACGTCGCTGCCGCCTTTCGGCACACCCCGCTGTTGCCGGGACTGGAACACCTCCTGATCATGGGGGGCGCACTGCGCGTGCCCGGAAATTTAGGCGATGGGGGAGCCTTTCCGGCAGAATGGAACATCTTTATCGACCCGTCGGCCGCGTCGATTGTTTTCAACTCTGTTTTCAACTCTCGAGCCAGGATCACGTTGATCCCACTCGATGCGACTGCCAAAGTGCCTGTCGACCTTGCTTTTCTGGCGGAGTTCCACAAGCGCGCGCGAACTCCACTGGGCCAGTTCGCCGCCCAAGTTCTGGAAAGCGACAGGGCAGCCATCGAAGCCGGCTATTTTCAGGCCTGGGATCCTCTGGCAGCAGTGGCCTTGCTCCACCCGGATGTCGTGACGACCAGCCGAATGGCCGTCGAAGTTTTGCAAACACCTTTTGAACAGGAAGGTCGAACAGTCGAAGCTAAGCACCGTAAAGCGAATGTAGCGGTGGCGTTGGATGCAAACGCGGCCGAGTTCAAGCGCCGGTTTTTGTCGGCGTTCGAACAGCCTTAAAGCGCCTGGACAAGGGAGTGATCAGGGATTCGCTCAGCAGTTGCAGTTCAGTCACGCGCAGTAGACGGCTCACCACATAGAACACGCCCAGGCCGATGGGAATGGAGATTGCCAGATCACTGAGACTCCCCAACCTTCCGGTCCCCAGTTGGCCTCGCACCAGGTAACTGGACGCAGCCACCGCCGCGCCCATGGCTATAGAGGCCGCGACCAGCTTCAGAATACTGCTCATCAGCTCGCGGCCGTGGACGCCGCCAATACGCACCCTGAGGATCGCGAACAACACCACCGCACCGAATATAGCGACGGCTGAGGTGGACAGAGCCAAACCCGCATGCCCCAGGCTGCTGGTATTCATCAGCGTCCAGGCGGTCAGGTAGTTGACCGCGATCGAAGCCAGGCTAATGTACATCGGCGTGCGCGCGTCGTGCAGTGCGTAGAACGCCGGGTTGAGCACCTTCAGCGACGCGTAGCCGGCTAGACCGATCGCATAACAGGAAAGCGCCAGCGCGGTCTGTTGAGTGTCATGAGGGGTGAATCGTCCGCCTTGGTAGATGGCCCCGATCATGGATCGACCAAGCACTGCCAAACCGATCGAGGAGGGTAGCGTTAGCAGAAAGACCAAGCCGAGCGATCGTGACAGAGTCCGACGAAATTCGTCCATGTTGCCGGCGCCCGCGCTGCGCGAGATCGACGGCAGCGTCGCCGATGCGATCGCGACACCAAAGATGCCCAGCGGAAGCTGCATGAATCGGAATGCGTAACTAAGCCAGCTCACAGGCCCGTCGCCTGGGATGCGGGACGCAAAATTGGTGTTGACTGTCACATTGATCAGCACCGCAGCGTTGCCCAGGATGGCCGGCCCCATCAGCCGCAGGATCTGACGCAGGCCCGGATGTGACCAATCAAAAGTGGGCCGGAACGAGAATCCCGCGGCGCGCATGCTGGGTACCTGCCAGAGGAACTGCAGGAGCCCACCCATCACGACGCCGAGAGCCATGCCGGTTATAGGTTGAATTCCGATCCAAGGACCAAGCACCCACCCAAGCAGCAACCCGAACGCAATGGAACCGATGTTGAAGAACGTGGAGGCTGTAGCCGGAACGGCGAAGCGATTACAGGCGTTCAGCACACCCATGGCTTGCGCGGCCAACGCAACCAGCAGCAGAAAGGGAAACATGATGCGGGTCATCTGAACGGCAAGCTCGAACTTGCCTGGAACCCGCCGGAAGCCGTCGGCTAGCAGGGTCACCAAAGCAGGACTGAAAATCATCCCGACAATACACAACGCCCCGACCACGACCAGGATGGTGGTAGCAACCAAGTTGGATAACAGCCGGGCTTCATCCTTACCTTGCTTAGCCAGCGTCTGGGTAAAGATGGGCACAAAGGCCGACGAGAGAGCGCCTTCCGCAAACAGGTCGCGCGTGAGATTCGGGATCCTGAATCCGAGCAAGAATGCGTCGTAAATGAACCCGGCGCCGAACAGCCGCGCCATCAAAATTTCGCGAACCAGGCCCGTGAGACGACTGGCCAGCACCGCCACAGAGACAACACCAGCCGACCGGATTACGTTTTCAGACCGGGCGCGAGGCTGTTCTTTAACTTGGCTGGGCAATTGGGAGAGGGAGGAGTGTCAAGCGGAGCGCGCTCCATACGCTTCAAAAAAATGCGCAATGGTCATGATGCCGATATAGTAGTTTTCCAACCGGTACTTCTCATTGGGTGAGTGGAGGCCGTCGTCGGGCAGACCAAAACCCATCAGAATAGTTGGAATTCCCAGGTGCTTGGCAAAATCGCCGACTACCGGAATGGATCCGCCGCTGCGAGTAAACACCGTCGGTTGCCCGAGCATCTCGCTAAACGCCCGGGCCGCAGTTTCAATGGCGGGATGATTGGGATCGACCACCAGAGCCGGGCTAGCGCCCAGCACTTTGAGTTCAACTTGAATGCCTGCAGGTGCGTGGTCCTGCAAGAACCGGCCGAAAGCCTGAATGCACTCGTCCGGGTTCTGATTGGGAACCATCCGGAAGCTGACCTTCGCGGTGGCCTTAGCCGGGATCACAGTTTTTTGGCCAGCGGCGGTGAAGCCACCCGCGATGCCGTGGACCTCCAAAGTGGGCCGCGACCAGACCCGCTCCAGAACCGTGCGTCCGGATTCCCCCACCAGCGCTGTGGAGCCAACTTCAGCCTTGAGAAACTTATCCTGATCGAAAGGAAGATGCTCCCAGCTTTGCTTTTCCTCAGGAGCAGGGTCCACGACTTGATCGTAAAACCCGGGAATGAGAATGCGGCCCGTGGCGTCCTTGCACTTGGACAGCAGCTCGATCAAGCCCCAGACAGCGTTGGGAGCCGCGCCGCCATACAGGCCGGAGTGCAGGTCGCGCGATGGTCCGGTAGCCTCCACTTCCATGTAGACCAGACCGCGCAGGCCGATACATAAAGTCGGAAGCCCGTCGGCATAGAGGGCCGTATCGGACACTAGAGCGACGTCCGACTTCAACTTGCTCCCGTTCTCAGCAATGTATTTTGCGATGGAGGCGCCGCCAATCTCTTCTTCGCCTTCGATCAAAAACTTGATGTTGATGGGCAGCTTGCCATGAACAGCCTGCAACGCCTCGACGGCTTTGATGTGCATGTACATCTGGCCTTTGTCATCCGATGAGCCGCGAGCGTAAAGGTTGCCGTCGCGGAGGGTCGGCTCGAACGGCGGATTCGTCCAGAGCTCAAGCGGATCGGGAGGTTGGACATCGTAGTGGCCATAGCAAAGAACGGTGGGCTTACCCGGAGCGTGCAGGCAATCGGCGTAGACTAAGGGATGATTCGCGGTCGGGATGATCTGCACGTTCTCCAGGCCGGCGCGCTTCAGAGCATCGGCAACAAACTGGGCGGCCCGCTGAATATCTCCCTGGTGCTCGGGCAAAGTGCTAATGCTGGGTATACGCAGAAACTCTTTCAATTCGTCAAGCAGATCAGCCCGGTGTTCCTGAACATAACT
>JBBSHP010000661.1:0-3730 GCA_038232555.1 Bryobacterales bacterium | reverse complement strand
CACATTGAAGTGGGTACCATGTGGCTAAACATCGTGCTGTTTGTCGGGTCTCTGATTGTTGTGCTGTGGGCCAGCGTACCCCTTGCCGCAGGGCTGGACCGCCTTGGATCCAAGCTCCACCTATCCGATGCTGTACTTGGGCTACTGGTGGCTTTAGGAGCGGACTCGCCCGAGATATGCTCCGCGATTGTGGCTCTGGTTTCGAATAAACGGGATCTCGGTGTCGGGATCGTACTGGGCTCGAACCTCTTCAATCTGGCGGCTCTCTTGGGCTTGGGCGCCGTCGTTGCCGGCCAGGTAAGCGCCAATTCTGCTGGAACTATCCTCGATGGCGTTGTGGCCATAACGGTGACGCTAGTAGCGGGAGCGTTGATCGCCGACATCTTCGATCCGCTGACTTCTCTCATAGTGCTGTTGCTTCTGGTTGTCCCGTACATCTACATCCTGGCCGTTGGGGCGACGGCCGTGGAGCGGCTTCCGCTACCCAATTCGTGGAAACTACATCTGACCCGCGCCTGTAGTGCGGCCAAAGCGGAAACAAGCAAGATAGGAGACGCGAATCAACAGCGGCAACGTCGGAAGGGTGAGTCCGGCGGTGAATCAACTGCAAAATCGTGGAAACCTGTATTCTGGATAGTACCCGCGATCGGGGCAATCGTAGTGGGCAGCATTGGTCTTATAAGAGGCGCTACCGCTTTAGGACAACATTGGTTGCCCCAGCCGGTACTTGGCACCTTCGTGCTGGCCGGCTTAACCGGCTTACCGAACTCCTTCACGGCGATACGCCTGGCACGCCATGGCAAAGGCTCGGCTGTTATTACGGAAACTTTCAACAGCAACACCATCAACATCCTGCTGGGTCTTGCGTTGCCGGCGCTCGTCTTAGGAAAAGGTTCCCCCAATGCCCTGTCGCTACTCGACCTCCTGTGGCTCTTACTCCTCACGGCGGTAGCGGTCGTTCTTACGGCCCACGCCGGCAAACTCACACAAAGGCAGGGAACTCTCCTGATCGCTCTTTACCTGGTATTTGTAGGGACCTGGATCGCTGTATTCACGAGCGGATAATCTGAATGCAGGGCGACCTGGAAACCAAGCCTGAAAAATGACACCAGCGGCAATCGTCGAATTTCTCCTGATCCTTTTGATTGCGGCATCCATCATTGCGATGGTCGCCAACCGGTTTCGAATTCCTTATACCGTGGCCCTCGTCTTCGGTGGTTTTGGCATCAACTTCTTTCATGTGCCGATCCAAAGCCTTGTGGCGTATGGAGGAACTTCACAAATACACCTCCTGACGCCTGAGGTCGTCTTCATCCTGTTCCTGCCGCCGCTACTCTTTGAAGCCGGCATCAATCTGGATCTCCACCATCTTCGTTCGAACCTCCTTCCTATCACGCTTCTGGCTATAGGTGGCGTGCTGATCGCCATGTCGGCAACCGGATTGTCTGTGCACTGGTTCGTAGGACTGCCAATCCTGCCGGCCATGATTTTCGGGGCTTTGATCTCGGCCACCGACCCCGTCTCCGTGCTCGCGTTGTTTAAAGGACTTGGCATTTCAAAACGGCTTGCGATGCTCATAGAAGGCGAGAGCCTGTTCAACGATGGAACGGCTATCGTGCTATTCCAGATTCTGGTAGTGGCCGCCGTCACCACCGGGAGCATTGATGTGCTTGATGGCGTCAGGCAATTCCTAATCGTCGTATCCGGCGGCGCCGTTCTTGGATTTGGACTGGGCTACGCCGCAAGCCGGGTGACGCAACAAATCGATGAGCCCCGGATCGAAATTACCCTGACGACCATCCTCGCGTACGGTTCCTACCTGCTGGCGGAGCACCTGCACGTCTCGGGGGTGATTGCAACAGTCGTCGCGGCGGTGGTCGTGGGTAATTTTGGCGCAGAGATCGGGATGAGCGCCCGTACGCGATTGGCAATCTGGTCCTTTTGGGACTATATAGCCTTTGTTGCGAACTCACTCGTATTTCTCCTGGTCGGAATCGAGGTTCACCTGCTCGATCTGGTCACGTCATGGAGAGCGATTCTGCTCGCCTTGGCAATGGTGCTCCTGGGTCGCGCCCTGGCGGTCTATACGCTGTCTCCGCTGTGCAGACTGGCAGGACAGAGTATCCCCCTAAAGTGGCAGCACCTGATTGTTTGGGGCGGCCTTCACGGCGGACTCTCGATCGCGCTGGCGCTCAGTCTGCGCGAAAACCTTCCGGGCCGTGAGACGATTTTGGCGATGACCTTCGGCGTGGTTGCATTTTCAATCACAGTCCAGGGGCTGACTCTCAAGCCGGCTCTGCGATTGCTCAATATCGAGGTAGGACGCGAGGATGATTTCGACCGAACTCGAGTCAAGGTGATTGCACTGAACGCAGCCGCGCGGGAGTTGGACTTACTGCAACAAAGTAATTTCACAACGCCCTCCACCTACACGAAGCTGCATCGGGAACTCGAATCGAGTATGAACGCGGCGCAACAGGAGATGGACGGGATCGAGGCCAGCCGGCCGGCCGGCGCGAACGAGCAAATGAGAATCGCTCGAATGCGAATGCTTTCCGCCGAGAAAAGCGCCATTCGGCGATCGCTTAGCGATGGTCTGATTTCGTTGAGTGCGGCGGAGAAGTTGCTGGAGAGTTCAGATCAGGACCTGGACAATCTGAGGCGATAGGCATCGATTCGCAATGATTTCCGGCGTCAATCCTCCCAAATGGCTGTTCTGGCTCTCGGTTGTAGCGCTGACATCGAAGTGCGCCAGCGCCGTGCTGATCGCGGCCGATCTTCTTTCGCGGCCGTCCTCAAAAAATGCCGGTGATGAGCGCTGTTTGGCCCATGACGGGCTCTATCTAGATCCGTTGGCAGTAGCGGCATATTGGATGTTCGGGCGCGCGCCCACAGGAAATCAACATAACGGCGCCAAGCGCCAAGCGGCGAAACCGTTCTGGCAGGTGTGTTCCAGTACTATGCGATCGCGCCTATGCGAGACCTATCCGGATAGCCGGGGATTTAGGCTGCGATGAAGGCGGATACCGTCTCGCTGGTAGCGTTTGAAATCGGAATGTTCGCCTGGATGGGATTTGCGAGCAGCGTTCTGTTTAGCCCCAGACCGGATCCGAACAGCGCCGTGTACTGGTTATCCATGCAGATCGCTATGGTAGTTGGCTTCGCCACTTAGTATCCCGCCAACTGGTGGCTGATTCGGATTGGCTGGAAGGAGAAGATGTAACGAACTCCACCGCGCGATTCACAACAACGCTTTACAACTTTTCACGGGAAAACGTAAGCTCCTCGTCTTTCCCTTCGGGCACGATGGAGGTGAACTCAACCTTAAGCGTGTCGCCCTTGTTGGCCAATTCAAAACGGCGCCGGATCACGTTATTGCCGCGCGTCTCGAGCTGCACCAGTTTCGCGCCGTTAAACCAAAACGATACCTTTGCCGGATGGCCCCCGGCCTTCACCTTGCATTCTTTCCCGTCCGTTTTGCAACCGTAGTCGGCCTTTGTCTCCGAACCCTTTACTTCAGTGAAACGAATTTTACCGTCCTTTTGGGCAATAACGAACTTCACGGAGCTGTCGGACTGTAAACGCCAGGTTCCCGAGCAGTCCGGCTCTGGCTGTTGTGCCAGTGAGGTTCGCGCCAGGATAAACACGATACTCAAGAGAAAGCTTAGCGATTTCGAACAATGCATTCGGCCTCCATGGGTTATTGTACGCTTCGCGGGCGCTTGCCAGT
>JBBSHP010000660.1:0-3740 GCA_038232555.1 Bryobacterales bacterium | reverse complement strand
TTTCGCTCCAAACTGACGGGCTTTTTGGGCATCCGGCGCGAACTGCTAAGTCTTTCATGCGAACGCTGCTCTAGTCAAGCCGGAATAATCGGACCGGGCGTATGATGGTAGGCAAGATGAAACCACACCCGGCCCCGCACGTGCCCGGCAACACAGAAGCTGAACGGTTTGACAACGCTGTCCGCAAGATGTTTACCGTCGCAAAAGCAGACGTTCTTAAGGCAGAGCAAAAGTGGAAGCAGGATAGAGCCAAAAAGAAGCGGGCGAAAAAGCCGTCCTAGGCCACACTCCGCTTTTAGATGAACACGCTTTATTACGGCGACAATCTCCAAATTCTACGAGAGGAAATCAAGGATGAGTCAATAGACTTGGTTTACCTTGACCCTCCCTTCAACTCGAACGCAAACTACAACGTTCTATTCAAAAGTCCCGCTGGCCATAAATCACATGCCCAGATCGAAGCGTTTGAGGATACGTGGCACTGGGAAACGGGAGAGGCCGAACAGGCTTTTGATGAAGTGATGAGGAGCGGCAACACGGACGCATCCGAACTACTTAGGGCGTTCCGGTCTTTCCTGAAAGAAAACGACATGAAGGGCTACCGTTCTAGAAGTTGACTGCCGACCTGTCACGTCGTAACCCAGCCTACCCTCCCTGCTTGTATTTTGTCAACTATATTATTACCCTAAATCGCTAGCGGGAGCTATGGCCTCATGACGATGCGCCTCTCCATCGCTATGCTCCCGCTGCTGCTGAACGCGCAAAGCTGGGAACCACAACAAAGTGGCACAACGGCATCTCTGCGGGGTATCCACGTGGTTAACCAACGTATTGCCTGGGCCAGTGGGACTGGCGGAACATTTCTTCGCACCATTGATGGCGGCGTGCACTGGCGTGCTTCCGTGCTACCGGGAGCCGAAGGCCTCGACTTCCGGGATGTGCACGGCGTGGACGCTCAAACAGCATACCTGTTGAGCATCGGGCCGGGAGATCAATCGCGCGTCTACAAGACTAACGATGCTGGCGCACGTTGGACTTTGCAGCTTACGAATCCGGACCCCACCGGCTTCTTCGACGAGATGGCGTTTTGGGACCGAACGCATGGCGTACTCGTGGGCGATCCGGTAAACGGCCAGCTTGCTGTGATGACGACCGCAGATGGAGGGCGCAGGTGGGAGCGCAAGCGCATGCCGCCCGCGCGAGAAGGGGAGAGTGCCTTCGCGGCCAGTGGAACTGGAATTGCCATCGGCAGAAAGAACGACGTCTGGATCGGCACCGGTGGCAAAGGCGGCGGGCGCGTTTTTCACTCCGTTGATGCGGGTGGGACGTGGTCCGTTTCCGAGACTCCGATCCGCCACGATTCCGGGAGTTCCGGGATATTCTCCCTGGCCTTCTCCGATAGACTGCATGGAGTTGCAGTAGGCGGCGACTACAAGAAGATCAGTGTTTTTGCAAACGCGGTAGCCCTCACTTCCGATGGCGGCCGGACTTGGTCAATCCCGAGGGGACCGGTCCCGGCGGGCTTCCGTTCCGCTGTGGCGTACGTGGAGGGGCAAAAGATGTGGATCGCCACAGGCACTTCAGGCTCGGACATATCCTTCGATGGCGGGCAAAGTTGGAGATGCTTCGACAAAGGCGATTACAACGCGATCAGCTTCGCAGGCACGAACACCGGCTGGGCGGTGGGGCCGCAGGGCCGGTTAGCTAAGTTTCGGCTGAACTAGTCCAGGGTGCCCAACGTTCAAATATTCCCATTCAAGTCACAAGAATGCTACTCGTGATGGAGGGCCCGCAGCGGATCGACACGCAACGCACGGCTGGCCGGCAGCAACGCAGCCACGGCCACCGTGACGATGAAGACCAAAATGGCAGCCAGGTACGTAATGGGATCGAGATTGCCGATGCCGTAGAGTCCTCCCCGCAGGAGATGGGACAAGGCGGCTGCCCCACCCACGCCGGCGAGCAACCCGGCGATGACTGGGCCTGAGAATTGGCGCAGAACAACCGACAGAACATGCGAACGCCTCGCCCCGAGCGCCATCCGTATTCCGATTTCTTTAGTGCGCTGGGAAACCGCGTAAGCCACAACTCCCACGATGCCGAAGCACGCAAGTAGATGCGCAACGGAGCCTAATAAGCTCACCACCAGCGCGCTGTATTCCGCGTTCTGGAGCTTCCGGCGAAATCCGCTCTTCAGCAGTTGAACTTCAGGAACAGTGTTTGGGGCGATTGCTTTTGCTGTCGAGGCTACGGATCGAACCAGGTCCTCGGGTGGGCGAGAGGTGTTGATCAGGACAAACAGAGCAGGCAGGTCGGCCATGTCGATGGGAAGATAGACCTCTACTGAATCCGAATCTTCGAGTTTGATCAGCCGTGCGCTGCCCGAGATTCCAACCACGCTATAGTCTTCACCCAATGTGAGCTTTCGTCCCAACGGATCCTGTCCGGGCCATGCGCGGCGAGCCAATGATTCGCTGACGATAATCGCGTGGGTATCGCCGTGTATCAGGTTGCGACCCCGCAGCAGCGGAATCTTCATGGTCTGAAAGAATTGCGGATCGACGTGATTGAGCTGAGCGTTCACCTCACGTCCGTCGACGCCAATGCCTGCCGTGATCGACACGTTCCCCAAAGGGGGACTGAGCGCCAGCGATACCGACTCGACGCCGGGGATAGCACTGAGCCGACTCTGAAGAGTCTCGAAATACGCCCGCGCTTTAGCTGGTGAATAGCCATGTCTGGAGAGCCCCGGGTCAAGCGAGATGACATGTTGGTATTCAAAACCCGGATGGGTGGACATGGCATGATTCAGGGCCCGCGCCAGCAGGCCGGCCACGATCAGCAACACGCAACTAGCGGCGACTTGTGCGCCTACCAGAAACTGGCGCGTGATGCTAGCCCGCTGGCTCTGCCGGGCAATCTGCAAAGCCGGTGTGAGCCCGAACAGGATTGCGGCGGCGAGCCCAACACCAAGGGCGAAGACGATGACTCGCCAATCCGGCGTTGGATTGAGCCATGCCGGGCTTCCCGTCATTACCATCAAACTCCGCAAAACTAGATAACCCAAAGCCAACCCTGCCGCCGATCCCATGAGAGCCAGCAAAATGCTTTCCGTAAGAAGTTGCCGAATCAGCCGGCGACTCCCGGCCCCGACCGCGATGCGGATCGAGATCTCCCGCTCCCTAGACACGCCTCGCGCAAGTAACAAACTACCCAGATTGGCGCAAGCAACAGCAAGAATCAGCAGACACAAGGCACCCACCAACGCGAAAACAGGATATAACTCGTCCCGGCCCTCCGCTCCCGATCCACGCGTGTTGCCGGCCATCAGACTCTTTGCGTAGCCACCGGGCTCACTCGGAAGGGTCTCCTTAAGCCATATTTCCCTGGGGGTGCTGTCTGCGCAACTCCGCGGCCAGCGAGCTCAATTCTTCCTCGGCCACTTTAGGAGCTAGTCCCCGCCGCAGCCGACCCCACATCTGCACACCGCTGCTCTCCGCGGAAAAGTCCGTGAGCAGGCGGCTGCCATCGGCGAAGTAAGGCTGTTGGGTTAGCGACGCCCACAAGCCGGGACCGTTCAAACTGAGACCGCTGAATTCACCGGCAGCAACGCCGATCACCGTCGCCGGCTTGCCATTTAGGTGAATGGTCCTGCCAACGACTAGCAGCCCGTGGTAATAGTAAGATCACCCGTTCAAAACATGTGACGTTGGAAATGTTCTGAGCGTCTATATGACATG
>JBBSHP010000659.1:0-3743 GCA_038232555.1 Bryobacterales bacterium | reverse complement strand
TTGATCGGTCCGGCAGAATCGCCGCGATCCACATCGGACTCGATTCCACCAAAGAAGGACTAAAGAATGAAATTACTCACCTGCTCGATGCTCCTGTGGGCGCAAAGTAGTGGAGTGCTTTCAATCGCTCCCCCAGAGCGGGTGCCTGCCAAGCGGGGCCAGACCATAACTGCAAAAATCTCCGCGGACTTGCGCTCCGGCTACCACGTGAACAGCAACACGCCAGCGGATGCTTACCTGATCCCGCTGAAGCTTTCGTGGACCAACAGCCCGCTGCCCGTTGAACAGATCGTCTACCCGAAACCGCAATTGGAGAAATACGACTTCTCTCCCCAGCCCGTCTCCGTGTTCAGCGGCACATTCGAGATCCTCACAAAATTCAAAATTCCCGCCAACGCCGCCCCGGGACTCACGACCATAGCGGGAAAGCTCCGGTATCAGGCCTGCAACAACAAAGAGTGTCTGGCCCCCAAAACGATTGAGGTCCAACTGCCGGTCAACGTTCGATAGCCTGCAACTTTCAATCATCATCCCGACGCTGAACGAAGCGGCAGCGATAGAAGCAACCCTCGAAGCGTTAACCAAACTAAACCCTCCCCCGGAAATCCTCATCGTCGACGGAGGCAGTGCGGATGCCACCATTCAGATCGCAGACCGCCGAGGCATCCGCGTCATCAGCACCACCCAGGGCCGAGGTGTTCAGCTCCGGGCCGGTGCAGCCGCAGCGGGAGGCGACGCGTTCTGGTTCCTCCACGCGGACACATTGCCCTCGCCAGACGCAGCGGCACAGATCGAAGACGCCCTCGCCGATCCCGCCATCGCGGCTGGCAACTTCACCCTATGCTTCGATGGCCAGACCCGCTCCGCGCGGCTGCTCACTCGAATGTATCCCCACTTCCGCAAGCTGGGCCTGTGCTACGGAGATTCCGGAATCTTCTGTAGCCGAAGAGCCTACGAAGCGGCCGGAGGGTTCCGTCCGTTGCCCATCTTCGAGGACCTCGACCTGATCAAGCGCCTCAAGCGGCAAGGCCGGTTCATTCACTTGCCGTGCACGATCACGACGTCATCGCGGCGGTTCGACGGCCGCAGCTTCACCGCCACCTTCGCTCGTTGGACCGTGCTGCAGATCCTCTATTGGCTTGGCATCTCGCCCCATGCTCTGGGCCGCGCCTACGCGCCCATTCGCAGCCGTAAGTCTTGACGGTGTCTTGCCCCAATTGGTCAACACGCAATAGTCGATGATCTTCTGGTAATAGCTTTCGAGGGCGGGCATATAAACTCCGGCCCTCTCCAGATCCGCTTTCGTCCGAGCATTTTCGAACGACTGATACAACGCCAGGTGCGGGAGAAACTGCTCTAGCACCCGCAACATCTCCTGGATCACACCTTCTGATCCACCCTTCCGCGCCGCCGCGAACCGCTCAAACTCCTCCAGGCTCACCAGCCTGGGCGGCCTCATCGCAAAGCGGTGAAAACTTACGTCAACCAACCTTCGGACCGGCCAGGATCCAACGCTCCCGGCGCAGATATGATAGATCCGGCCTGCTTGAAAGCAGTGCTCGAACAAATGATCGAGCGCCATGACAGCCCAATCGCCCGCGATCAGATCTACAGGCCCCAGCGGATTGCCGGCCACCACCGGAACCGATCCACTATTCGGAATCATCTTGAGCAGGTGATGGAAGTAGTTGAACTGGCGGACCTCGCCGCGAGAGTTTCCAATCACCGAACTCAGTCGAAAAATGGCCACCGGCACCGCGTCTCTGGCAGCCAGGACCAGCCGCTCAGCCTCGTACTTCGATTGCTGATACGCATTGAAAAAGCCCTGCTGCTCCAGGAACGGCTGTTCCGGGAAAACGCCTTCCAGTTTGCCGGCCGCGTAAACAGAACTGATATGCGCGAACTTTAACAGGCGGGGGCACCGGCGCGCCACTTCCAACATCCGCCTGGTGCCCTCGACGTTAATTGCCCGGGCAGCCTCAAGCGGAACACCGAACCGGATATCGGCCGCGCAGTGTATTATTTCGCTGATCCCGGCCAGCAATTCGTCGGGGATTCGGATCTGACCCGCCGCCAAGTCACACAGCAGAGCTTCAACTCCAGGCACGCCTCGGAACCGCTCGGGCTTTCGGGTGAGAACCAGAATCCTGCGTTCGCCGCCCTTGGCCAACATGGTGTCCAGCCATTCTCCACCAATGAGGCCCGTAGCTCCGGTTATGAGTATCAGGGGGTCTGGGGCGGCTGGTGGGATTTGAACCCACGACATCCAGAACCACAATCTGGCGCTACTACCAACTGAGCTACAGCCGCCGTGTGATCCCATTCTAACATCGGCCACCTAATTCGAGCGCGGTACGATGGTGGGTTCTTGATGCGGACTATTCTGTTGTCTCTCCTCTCGACCGCTCTGGCGCTCGCTCAGGCCGATCTCATCCTGAGAAACGGCAAAGTAGTCACGATGGAAACTAGCCGTCCAACTGCTCAGGCCATTGCTGTTCGCGGCGACACGATTCTCGCCGTCGGGTCCGACGCCGAGATGAAAACGCTCACGGGGCCCAACACCCGTATCGTAGACCTCGCCGGTAAGCTAGCCATTCCGGGATTCATCGAGGGCCACGGGCATTTCATGGGCGTGGGTGAGTACAAGATGAATCTCAATCTACGCAACGCACGCAACTGGGACGAAATCGTTGCGATGGTTGCCGATGCGGCGAAAAAGGCGCCTCCGGGGGCGTGGATATTAGGCCGGGGCTGGCATCAGTCGAAATGGGACAAGACCCCCGCGCCGAACGTGCAGGGCTTCCCGGTTCACGCCGATCTGAGTAAGGTTTCGCCCCACAATCCCGTTTGGCTGACCCATGCCAGCGGACATGCTTCCATGGTGAATGCGGAGGCGCTGAAGCGGGCTGAGATCACCGGCAAGACCGCCGACCCCGCCGGCGGCCAGATTCTGAAGGATCCGCAAGGCCAGCCGACCGGTCTGCTTCAAGAGCGCGCCCAGCAACTCCTCAACCCCGCTTACCGGGCCTATACGTCCAAGAAAACTTCCACCGAACTGGACGCTGAGGCGCGTAGACACATTGAACTCGCCACCGACGAATGCTTAGCGAATGGGATCACAACCTTTCAAGATGCCGGATCTTCATTGGACACAATTGACCTGTTTAAGCGAGAGGCCGAGGCCGGGGAACTCAGGCTTCGGCTATGGGTGATGATCCGCGACAGCAACAACAGGCTTGCAAAGGACTTGCCGAAATACCGGATGGTCGATGCCGGCAATCGTCACCTCACGGTGCGCGCCATCAAGCGGCAGATGGATGGGGCACTGGGCTCGCGCGGCGCCTGGCTGCTGGCGCCCTACTCCGACCTGCCTTCCAGCACCGGCCTCAACACTGAACCGGTGGCCGACATCCGGAAGACCGCGGAACTCGCCATCGCAAACGATTTTCAACTTTGTATCCATGCGATTGGGGATCGCGCGAATCGGGAAGTGCTCAATTTGTACGAAGCCGTCTTCCGCGAGCACCCGGACAAGACCGATCTTCGCTGGCGCGACGAGCACGCCCAGCATTTGGACCCTGCCGACATTCCGCGCTTCGCTAAACTCGGCGTTATCGCTTCGATGCAGGCCATTCACTGCACTTCCGATGCGCCCTACGTGCTCCCGCGGCTGGGACCCAAGCGAGCGAAGGACGGCGCTTATGTCTGGCGAAGTCTGATCGATTCTGGCGCAGTTGTTACTA
>JBBSHP010000658.1:0-3753 GCA_038232555.1 Bryobacterales bacterium | reverse complement strand
TATCCTCGATCCAATCAGTTATTTATAACACAGTAGTACTAGACCCCAGCGATCCGCCTCCGGCCCCGTGGCAACTGCAAGCGACTCATCCCGTGTTGCTCGAAAAGCTGGCCAAGACCCTAACACAATCGAATTTCGACCTCAGAGCCTTTCTGAAGCTTCTGACCCAATCTTCCGCGTATCAGCTCAGCTCCCGGTATGAGGGCGAGTGGAACGTTCAGGACGTACCGCTATTCGCGCGGCATTATCCCCGCAGGTTGGAGGGTGAAGAGATTCACGACGCCATCTCCGACGCGACGGGCGTTTTCAACAAGTACACGGTCGAAGGCTTTGGTAATCCGGTCCAATACGCGATGCAGTTGCCGGATCCGGTGGAGCCCCGCAGCAATGGAGCAGCCGCAACCTTCATGAACGCGTTCCTGCGGGGCAACCGGGACACCACGCAGCGGAATCAGGCCAGCTCAATCCTGCAGCAGCTCAATCTGATGAACGACGCGTTTGTGACGGGCCGTACACAAGTGGCCAAGTCCCCAGTTTTGCTGGCCGTCTCCAAGATTGCCGACAACGGGGCGGCAGTGGATGAAATCTTTTTGACTTTCCTATCGAGAAGGCCATCGGCCTACGAGCGCTCTCACGCCCTCAGCTACCTGCAAAAGACAACATCGGCGGCAGCTCGCAACACCGTGATTGAAGACCTAAGCTGGGCGTCTATCAACAAGCTGGATTTCCTGTTTAGCTACTAAGGACCCTATGAAAGATCGATTCGGAAACGATTGGAGCAAGACTCGCGGGACGCAGTTCTGGAAGTTGCCGCACACCAGCCGGCGGGTGTTCTTCCGCCACATGGCCTCAGCGGTGGGCGGATATTTCCTGCTTCCGACGATGCCCCGGAATAACATCGCGAAGGCGGCCGGGTCACCAATCGGAACGGCGAAGAACTGTATTTTCATCCTTCTCACCGGTGCGCCCAGCCACACCCGACACCTTCGATCTGAAAGAAGGTGCCTGGACGCCATCTTTCTTCAATCCCACCAGTTACGGCGACCTTCGATTTCCGCAGGGGCTGATGCCGAAGATCGCCGAGCAGATGGGTTCGGTTGCTTTTGTTCGCTCGGTACGCGCGTGGGCCACTGCACATGGTTTAGCACAGACCTGGGTCCAAATCGGGCGTAATCCGGTGTCCGGATTGTCAAAGATAGCGCCGCATATAGGCTCGGTCGTGTCCCTCGAACTCGCTCCGACATCCAGCGATCACACCCTTCCGGCGTTTATCTCTTTGAACACGGGTGGGGACCAGCGGAAGGTTATCTGGCACCCGACAACGCACCGTTCTATGTCAGCCCAAATGGAGGCGGGCTGGGGAATACTGTCCACGCCGGTGGCGAGCCGGTTCTGACACGAAGATATGACCTCAAGCTGGACATCGACAATGCGTTGATCACGGATCCCTCGTTAGGTGCTGGAGTAGAAGACGCGTTTAAGGCGACTGAGTCAGCGCGGAAGCTGATGTACAACGCAAATGTGGACAAGATCTTCAACTTCGATCAGACCACGCGCAATAACTACGGGAACACCAGCTTCGGAAATGCCTGTGTCGTGGCCCGCAATCTTATTCGCGCCAAAATGGGCACGCGTTTCGTGCAGATCTCGTTTGGTAGTTGGGACCACCACGTCAACATCTACGCCCCCAACCAAACCCTGCAATTGATGACTCGCCAGTTTGACAACGGCTTGGGCCAGCTTATTGCGGATCTGAAGCAGGATGGGACGCTGGATGAAACGCTGATCGTTGCTTTAGGCGAGTTTGGAAGAACAGTTGGGCCCGTCAACACAAATGCGGGACGCGATCATCATCTCCAACAATCGGCGCTTTTCGCCGGCGCCAAAGTGATCGGACAACGGGCTATAGGTTCGACGGACAACACTGGCGCGACGATCAAAGACCCCGGTTGGTCACAAGAGCGGGAGGTTCGCCCGGAAGATCTGGAAGCAACCATCTATTCCGCATTGGGGATCGACTGGACCAAGGTACGTCACGACGATCCGCTGCACCGAGGCTTCGAGTACGTCCCCAGCAATGAGCAGTACCCGTTTGCTCCCGTGCATGAGCTGTGGTCTTAGCTCCTGGGCTTTGGACGCTTTCAGAACCGCTTGATCGTACGCAGCAGCGTACGGCTATTCACGTTGCCGGGTAGTTGGACGGTATGTACTGGAACCCAGTTTTGGTCCATGGCGCCAATATAACGGGTCTGTTTACGGTCCTGACCCATGAGGATGATGAAATACCCTTGTTGCGGATACGATAACAACCGGTACTGCACCTCGCCCTGGTCGGAACGCCAACGCTCCTGCGCGGGTGTGCCCAGCATACGCACCACCGTGTAATAGTCGTCCGACGCGCTGAGCCCCAGGTCGGTTTGCATAACCGGTGCGTACAGGATCTTGTTGCCAAGTACGCCGCCTCGATACAGGCTAACCGCCATCACACATCCAACTATGCCCAAAGCGATCCCTCCCAGGAGCAGCCGTCCGATGCGCGATTCCGGGCTGCTCTCCACCCGGATGCCCACCACACTGGCCGGCCGGACAGGGGCTTCTGTAAGGGGCATACGCGGAGAGTCGTTGAGGGCGCGGGGCATCTCAATAATTCGGCGCTCCATGGGCCAGAGCGTGCCCGCTTTGAATTCAAGTTCCTTGGTCAGTCCGACGATCATCACGGGCTCCTCCACGCGTGAGACGGCCCCCACGAATCGCCTGGGAACCCAGACCTCCTGGTTGGTTTGGGTGTTTTGGACGAGCACCTCAGACCAGGTGGCCCGCCGATAGAGCCACTCATTGTGAGTGATATTGCAGATTGGTGGAAAAAAAGAGAATGGGCGTGGCCCCAGTTGCTCCAAGGCGGGAGGCACCAGAGGCACGGACATCAGTTCTATTTTAAGCCCTTAGGGCGATTGGCCGGGACTTGTATCGCGATGTAAATTCCGTTGACAATCCTGTAACTCCCCTTTAACATCATCTTTGCTATCTGCTGAGCCATGCTGTTCAAGCGGGAGCAGGTCGTAGTCGGATATGACCTTATTCCAAGTTGGCGAAAAGGTAGTCTACCCCAACCAGGGTATCGGAACGGTCGAGAACGTCAGTAGCCGCATTTTTGGCGCTCAGTGCGAACGCTTCTACCTTCTTCGTCTTATCTATACAGAAATGACGGTGATGGTTCCGTTCTCCCATGTCGAAGAGATTGGACTACGCAGAATCACCAAGAACGCCGAGGTTTCCCGTGTGCTTGCGTTTTTGGAGGCAGGTCAATGCCAAAGCAAGACAAATTGGAAGGACAGGTTCAAGGAAAATTCGGAGAAGATGCGCGGTGGCAGTCTTTTAGGTATAGCCGAAGTACTGAAGGCCCTGTTGTCGCTGCAGGATGTTAAGCCGCTCTCCTCCCGCGAAAAGACTATGCTTCAGCGGGCCCGGCGGCTTTTGATCACGGAATTATCGATTTCACGTGAACTCCCAGAGAATGCGACCATCGACCTGCTACAAAAGGCTTTGGCGACGGCTTCACTCACCTTGCCTTCCGCCGTGTAGCGGGCTAGCCAGTTGGACTTAACCTGTACTAACTAGTATACCGTATCACTTAAACATATCCATGTGATTATGTTTTCTGATAAGCTTGCCGTGTGGCGAGTCTATCAAGACATTCCTGTCTCTTTCTGACCGATGCCGAAAAGCAAACGCTGGATCGGTTGCGGAACTCCC
>JBBSHP010000657.1:0-3754 GCA_038232555.1 Bryobacterales bacterium | reverse complement strand
TTCCTCGTCTGATTCGCCGGGCTCCGTCGAGCTTTGAATGCCCGGTATACTATGGTTGTAAAGCAACGGGGGGCTGAACTTCTTGGCAAAAATTGCGGTTGAATCCGAACGGCACACTCCTCAATCGCTGCAACTTGCATCCGGTGATGGATGGACGGTATCTGAGGTCGTTTGCGATGCTGGCCCGATAGACAGCCCATTCGAGGAACAGCATTCAGAGACATCGATCGCCGTCGTAGTGAGCGGTACTTTTGAGTACTGTTCCTCGGTCGGGTCTGAACTCATGACGCCAGGCTCATTGTTGCTTGGCAACAGGGGCGATTGCTTCCGTTGCGGACATAAGCACGGCAGGGGAGATCGCTGCGTTGCGTTTTCCTACAACCCGGAGTTCTTTGAACGGATCGCATACGACGCCGGCGCTGCCAAGGCGCGCTTCCATGTGCCGCGCCTGCCGCCGATCCGCGCCCTAGCACCGGTGGTCGCAAGAGCGGTAGCCCTTCAAGCCCGTGAGCCGGGTGTTGATGCTGAGGAACTTGGCATTCAAGTGGCTGCGCAGTCGATACAAATCGCGCGCAGTGTTGTACCGTCTCGTCTAACCGGCGGGGAGCCAGGCGCCCTCGCTCGCGTGTCGCGAGTGGTGCGAATGATTGACCATGACTCGGACACCCCTCACGACCTCCGTAGCCTCGCACAATTTGCGCGGCTCAGTTCATATCATTTCCTTCGCACATTTGAGGGACTTACCGGAACAACGCCCCACCAGTATCTCCTCCGCGTGCGATTGCGACGCGCGGCATTCCGCCTGCGGACAGAGTCGTCGAAAATAGTAGACATCGCCTTCGGCTGCGGCTTCGGCGACGTCTCCAATTTCAACCGCTCGTTCCGCGCCGAGTTCGGCGTCAGTCCTCGCGTGTATAGAACTCAGCGATAGATTCGTCCTTGTCGCCAAGGGGTTACGAATATTCCGGCGAAGTTTCCGAATAGCGCCAAGGTTACGGCCAAACCGGAAGTTGAGAAAAACGCGCGGGGGCGCGGCGGAGCTACAATGAGTTTTCCGGGCGAAACAGAAGCTGGCTCTGCTGAAGCAACCATGCCGAGAGATAACCCGGTGGGCACATCGAGACGATGAATGGAGCGCGGAGGCCTCGCTTCTGAGCTTCTCAAAAACCACATCGGATCGGTTAGACTTAGACCCGGATGCCTTGAAAATCCCCGCCCGAAGGGCGGAATACTCACTAACGGAGAGCGCCCTCTCCCCATTTCACGCTGAACCAACACACGGCCTACGAAAAACTACCAGCCGCAAGCACCCTTGCTTTCAACAACTCAGCTATTTTTGTACCTTCCCGCGGCCAGCAATAAAATCGCCGCCGCGTGAAGCGCTTTGTCATCCGTCCTGATGGACGCACGCAGCGCCCCGCGGGGGAGTAACGCCCGTCAGAAACTTTTTTCTCGTTTATTTCCAGCAACTTGAGAATAATAAGTGCAAAGCGCCGCACGGGCGTGGTGTAATCTCGGATCGGGTGGTGATGTTCGGCCCGCATACAAAGACTTTGCGGACGGCATTTGAGCAAAATGCCGTCCGCCGCAACGGAGCAGGAGCTCGTAAAATGTTAATAATACAAGAGCATGGAACCGAAAACGATGCTCAATCAAATTAGTGCCAAATGCCGTCCGCACACCCGCCCGCTGGGCCTAACGCTATGACGTATCCTGACCATGAGGGAACTTTGAAACTATCCAAGATCGTGCTGTTCATCCTGATTTCCGTCACGCTGCTGAATATCGGCTGCGGCCCGCAAGCTTCTCAACAGGGCACCTGGTCCCGGGACGACGGCTTCAAACATAAGGTGACGCAGGACGTCAAAGAGTCGAAGGAAAAGCCGGCCGATACGGTGCGGTAGCAATCCGTTCCCCGGCGCGGCGCCGCATGTCACTCAAAGAGTACGTCCAAAAGCGCGCGTTTGAGAAGACGCCCGAGCCGAAAGGCGGAGCTGTCAAGAAAACCTCATCGGGCGATTGCCATTTTTATATACAACGTCATGATGCCACCCGGCTGCACTATGACTTCCGGCTGGAGATGGACGGCGTGCTCAAATCTTGGGCAGTTCCAAAAGGCCCCAGCCTGCAGCCGCTCTCCAAGCATCTCGCCATGCATGTTGAGGATCACCCTTTCGAATACGGCACTTTCGAAGGCAATATACCGAAGGGCGAGTACGGCGGCGGTAGCGTCATGTTGTGGGACCGCGGAACGTTTGAGCTGTTGGGCGACACTACCGGCGATAAACAGATCGAGCGCGGCGACTTGAAATTTCGACTGAATGGCGAAAAGTTGAAAGGCGAGTTTGCGCTCATCCACATGCGCGCCCGGGGCAAGGGCAATGAGTGGCTGATCATTAAGAAAAAGGATGCCGAAGCGAAGCCGGGCTGGAACATCGAAGACTATGCCCGCAGTGTGCTGACCGGCCGGACCCAGCAGGAGATTGCGGATAATCTTCCCGCCATCAAAGCACCCTCAAAGGCAGAAAAGAGTGACGGAAAGCTCGTTGCGGCTGCGGATGCCGGCGTAAAAAAAAAGGCCGTAAAACGATCCGGTAAATCCGCTCGCACCTGGCCTGCCGGCGCTGTCCAGGCTGATATGCCTTCCACCCTGGTTCCCATGATGGCCACACTCGTTGATGCTCCACCCGTCGGAAAAGACTGGCTGTATGAAGTCAAGTGGGACGGCGTTCGGGGCCTTTGCTTCATCCACGACAAGCAGATTCGGATTCTCTCGAGGAATGGCAACCGTTGCGAACAACAGTATCCCGAGCTGAGCGTTTTGCCCCACTTCCTCAAGGCAACCAGCGCCATCCTTGATGGAGAGATCGCCGTGCTCGACGCCAAGGGACGGCCCACCTTTTCTCTCATTCAACCGCGCATCGCAGTGGCCGATCCGAACTCGATTGCACACCTCTCGCGCAAAACTCCGATCACTTTATTTGTGTTCGATCTGCTTTATCTGAACGGTTACGACCTCCGCGCTTGCGCCTTGATCGAGCGCAAAAATCTGCTTTCGGAAGTGCTTGCAGGCACCGAGCACATCCGCTTATCGGGCCACTTTGCCGCCCAAGGCAAAGAGATGTTGGAAGCCGCGCGCCAAAGTGGTTTGGAGGGCATCGTTGCCAAGCGGCTCGACAGTAAATATGAGAGCCGGCGCAGCCGCGACTGGCTGAAAATCAAAATCTCGAATGAGCAGGAGTTCGTCATAGGCGGTTTCACTCACGGGGAGCGGGCTTACTTCAGTTCTCTTGTGCTCGGCCTGTATGAGGATGACAAACTGGTGCACGCCGGGCAGGTAGGCACCGGTTTCAACGATCGGACGCTTCTGGATATTTACAAAAAGCTAGAACCTCTGATTACCGATAAAACGCCGTTTTCTAACAAGCCGAACCGGGTCCTGCGTAAGATGACGTGGGTCAAGCCGGAACTGGTGGCCCAGATCAAATACCTCGAGTTTACGCGCGATGGAATTCTGCGGGCTCCGGTCTTCCTCGGATTGCGGACCGACAAGAATCCCAAGGAGTGCGTTCGCGAAATACCAGCGCACACCGGGGCAGACCCCGTGGTAGGCGAGGCGGAACCAGCTTCAGCGCGACCCGCGCCTCCCGAGCAGCAGAAATTCAGCAATCTCCAGAAGATCTTCTTTCCCAAGGATGGAGTCACCAAAGGGGATGTCATCCAGTATTACTCTGATGTGGCCGAGTTCATTCTG
>JBBSHP010000656.1:0-3757 GCA_038232555.1 Bryobacterales bacterium | reverse complement strand
CGTCTGTGCCAATGCCACCTCTTTCTAATCTTCGAAGAAAACTCTCACCGGAGCGGACCAGCCAGGGAGCAGCGGCGACGTGATGTCGTCACCCTGACGCACGCGCCGGATTGTCTTGCTGGCCGAGTGGATCTCGACCGTTCGCGTGTCCGAGTACACGTTCCAGACCTCTTGAGAACCTGACTCCAAAAGGATGTTCGCTTTCAGATGGACACCTCGGGCGCTTTCCGACGCGGAGATCACTTCGACAGCCAGATCCGGAGCGCCAGTGGCGTACTCGGTAGGGTTCATCCCGTCGCTGCGCCCGGAGCGCAAGAACGAGACATCGGGCTGAATCCATGTCCGGCGATTGGCCTCGACCAGATAGCCCGCCTCAAACAAAACAATCCCGAGAGAATGCGCGGTTACGAAGCCATCCAGTATCAAGAAAATGCGACGGCTCACCCGGCTGTGGCCAAATTTGGGTGGCGGCAATTCGATCAGTTCTCCTTCGATCAACTCCCGATGGAGACCATCGTCCGGCATCGTCTCCAGGTCCTCGATGCTTAGTAAAGCTTCGACTTGTGCCGTCTGTGCCAATGCCACCTCTTTCTAATCTTCGAAGAATACTCTCGCCGGAGCGGACCAGCCGGGGAACAGCGGCGACGTGATTTCGTCACCCTGACGCACGCGCCGGATTGTCTTGCTGGCTGAGTGGATCTCGACCGTTCGCGTCTCCGAGTACACGTTCCAGACCTCTTGAGAACCTGACGCTAAAAGGACCGTAGTCTTGACATTGACGCTGCGGGCCGTTTCAGAAGGGGAGATCACTTCGACAGCCAGATCCGGAGCGCCGGTGGCATATTTGCCTAGCTTCTGAAGGTCGTAGCGTCCCGCAAGGAAGAAAGAGACATCGGGTTGGATCCAAGTCCGGCTGTCCGAGCGGACGAGGTAGCCCATCTCGATCAGAACCATACCCAAATTTCGGGGGCCGACGTAGATTTTTAGAGCTTCGTAAATCCGATGAACGATCAAACTGTGTTTAAATTCCGGCGGCGGCAATTCGATCAGTTCTCCTTCGATCAACTCCCGATGGAGACCATTGTCCGGCATCGTCTCCAGGTCCTGGATGCTTAGTAAAGCCTCGAATTGTGCCGTCTGTGCCACTGCCATCATGATAGTCCAGCGCTCCGATTGCGTTGGGCTCGCGATATCTGCCACACTCAGACTTGATGGGAGTGCGGGTTCTTGGCGCAAGAGTGCTGGCCGCTTGCGTGATATCAGTAGCTGTCCCAGCGCTCTCTCCGCAGTCTTCTACACCGGTTACCACGAAATCCGGCATACCGGCTTCAGAGGCGCTCACCTACTCGATCGAGTGGCGGCTGATCAACGCAGGAGCTGCCCACATCAGCTTGGCTCCCCATGGCCAGGGCTCCGAATCCAAGGCTCATCTGGAGTCGAGCGGACTGGTTTCCAAACTCTACAAAATCGACGATAGTTACCGGGTGCAGATGCACGATCAGTTCTGCGCATCGAACAGCGTTTTTGAAGCAGTGGAAGGGAAACGCCGTCATGAGACTGTGGTGACGTTTGACCGCACTGCTCAGAAGGCCATTTACGTCGAGCGCGACTTGCTGAAGAATGTTGTGGTGCACCGCGCGGAAACCGAGATCCCTGCATGCGTCAGCGACATCCTTGGCGGCCTCTATAAGATGCGTACCATTCGTCTGGAGCCCGGGCAAACCGCGCAGCTTGCAGTTAGCGATGGCAAGAAATCGGTTTCAGCTAAGATCGAAGCGCAAGATCGCGAACAGGTTCAAACCAAGGCCGGCACGTTCAAAACGATCCGCTACGAGGTCTATGTGTTCAACGGCATCCTGTTCAAGAAAAGCGGCAGGCTGCAGCTCTGGTTGACGGACGACAGCCGCCGCATGCCAGTTCAATTTCGTGCCCGTATGGCTTTTCCGATCGGAACAATCACCTTTCAACTCGACAAAGAAGAGCACTCATGAAGCATTGCCTAGCAATACTGGCCTCCACATTGGCCACCACGTGCGTTCTCCCCGCGCAGACTCCTGCTGCCCAGGCCCTGCTGAACAATCAGCAGGCGCTCACGCTGTTTACACGCAGCGTTCAATTGATGGAATCCACCATGTTCGCCGCGCCGGACCTGCAGCGCGCCGCCACGCCGCTGCTGGAGAATGCGCGGCAAGGGCTCACGGCGATCAAGACTACGCCCGGGAACGCGCTTTTCACTTACAATTTTCTGTCGAGTCTTCGAGCGTATCTGGTGCTGTCCGACTCTGTCTCTAAACCATTCCCTTTCCCCGAAGAAGGCCAGAAGCAGTTCACCGAGTTGCGAGATTCCGCTAGTCGCATCGAAGCGCATTTCCGGACACTGGTGGCACAGAAAGATCAACAGCTACGCAATCCCGACCCCGATAATCTAGGGCGCTACGCGGAACTGGACGCTCGCGTGGGGCCGGCACAACCAGGCAAACCGCGCGTGGTGTTTCTGGGCGATTCGATCACGGACTCCTGGCGTCTCAACGAATATTTTCCCGACCGCGATTTTGTGAACCGTGGCATTAGCGGCCAGATCACGAGCCAGATGCTGGGTCGCATGAAACCCGACGTGACAGATTTGCATCCTGCCGCTGTGCTGATTCTAGGGGGCACCAACGATCTCGCTCGCGGCACGCCAGTCACGACGATTGAGACAAATATCACCGCCATCTGCGATTTGGCGGACTTCCACCACGTCCGAGTGATCTTAGCAACCGTGCTGCCGGTGAGCGACTATCACAAGAGTGAAAATCCGGCCTACGAGATGACGAAGCAGAGGCCGCCAGAATCGATACGAGCGTTGAATAGCTGGATGCAGAGCTTCTGCGCGCAACGCAACTACACTTTTCTGGACTACTATTCCGAACTGGTGGATGCTTCGGGATTCTTGAAAGCGGACCTGGCGAACGACGGGCTGCATCCGAACAGTGCCGGTTACCGCATCATGGCGCCGGTGGCGCTGGCGGCCATCAACCGGACTGTCAGCCAATCTCCGGTGCAACAGAAACAACGTAAGCGCCGTCTATTCATGAAGCCAGACACGGGCCAGTAAGCTTCCATGCAGAGCACCTTTTCCATCCAGAACCGTCTTCGCCATTCTGCCCTCTTCCTCTTGCTAGCCGTTGGATCGGCCGCCGCCGCTTCCGACATGCGGTTGACGGTGGCGCAACTCACCGATTTTATCCATTCATCCGTCGCAATGAAGCAGCCTGATCGCCAGGTTGCCGAATATTTGAAGCACGTGAAGCTGGTCAACAAACTGGATGACCGAACGATCGAAGACTTGCAGAGTATGGGCGCCGGACCCAAAACGGTGGCCGCGCTTCGGGGATTGGGCGAGAGCTCGGGTAGCCTTCCGGCGCCACCGCCCCCACCTGTCAAAGTGGTTGCGACGCCCGTTCCCGGTCCCGATTCGATCGCCCAGGCCAAAATCCTCGACCAAGTACGGGAGTACGCGGTTAACTACAATAAGCAGCTGCCTAACTTTTTGTGTGTACAGGTCACTCGCCGCTATTACGATCCTTCATCCGCGGATGCCTGGCGCCTGGAAGATACCATTTCAACCCGGGTCAGCTATAACGACCACAAAGAAGACTACAAGGTGATCATGGTCAATAACAAGGCCGTCACCACGGACATGCCCATGGAGAAATTGGGTGGCACCACTACGGCCGGGGAGTTCGGAAGCATGATGGATGATATCTTCCGGAGG
>JBBSHP010000655.1:0-3763 GCA_038232555.1 Bryobacterales bacterium | reverse complement strand
TCGACGCGGTCGGTTCGGGCTTCGAGTCCGATACGCAACTGCTGCTCAACGAAACTCCGCTCGTAATCCTCGCGCGTGGCGCCGGCCACCTAACCGCGATGGTACCCGCCGATATGCCCACCACGGCCCCCGCGCTCATTACTGCCGTTTCGTCCGGAAGCAGATCCAACGCGATCCTGCTTCCGACGGCGCAAGTTTCGCCGGGGATTTATTCAGTGGATGGCAGCGGCGTGGGCCAAGGCTACATTTTAAACAGCGATGGCAGCCTCAATTCGCCAGACAATCCGGCCACGGTCGGATCGGCCATTACGATTTTCGCTACCGGCGTGGGCACCTACACACTCGACGGTCCTTACGCCGTAACCGCCCAGCCTGTATCCGTGTTCATCGATGGATTTTATGCAAACGGTATCGCGGCAGATATCCGGGACGGCAAGTATGCCCTCTCCGTCTACATCCCGGACCCCTCGAAACTCGCGGATCAGAACCCCAATCTGTTGAATTTCAAGTTGCCGCCCAAGGTACCGGTCCTTGTAGTGGTGGGTCCGGTCCTGAAGCAAAACCCAGCGTACTCCGTCAGCCACAGCCAGTTAGGCTTGGCGGTTTCCGTCAAGTCTCCCTAGCGCCTTCGCTGGTTCAGCTCAGCCACAAACTGCGCGTGTTGTTCGGAGGCCAAGTCTTCCAGGCACAGTCAAGAGCCGGGTGCTGGCGCGCTCTCGGAAGCCGGCGCATCGATCCGGCCCGGCAGCAGTCGAACATGAAAGAATGCCCTGCTTGGGCGAGCATCGCACCATAGATCAGCCTTACTTAGCGCCAGGCTACGCCGAAACGGGTAACATTGGCGAGCTCGCCATCCACCGCTCTAGGTTAGTTCCTTTTCGGGTTTCCGCCAATATCGATTAAGAAATAGCCGCCGGCGCAAAATGCTGGGCTGTTGTGGACCACTGTGGGGAGCACGTCCCGTGCGACGAGCAAGTAAGGGTGGGAGGGCGGGCATGTGGGGCCACGCCTGTCGCGGCTCCCTCGAAATGAGGATTTGAAACCGTAGTTTCGGGATCTTGTCAGAAGTGGGACGGCCCCGTTCAGATAGGGGCCGTCTTGTAAACAGCTGGGTGACCGGAGTCAGTTTGTTGGAGCGGCGCTAGGCCGCTCCTCCCTTCTGCGCTGACGTCTTCTTCACGGCCTTATTTGCGGATGGTGTTGCTTTGGGCTTACGCGCTTGCTTTGAATTGTCCTGAGCCTTTTTGTTCGTCGCACATTTGGCGGCTTTCGGTTTGGCGGCCTTCTTTGGTGTCATCGAGACGTTGTACCGCCGTGCTGCACTCGCGAGTGGATCGGTCGGCTCCAGCACTTCATCCGAGTAACCGGACGGCAACAAAGTGAATTCGACAAGCATCCGAATCAGTTCCGGTTCAGTTGCTTTCTGCGCCTTTTTGCGCAGTTCGAAAGCAGCGGCATCCGGTTCGTGTTGCTCCTCGGTGTCGATGTTGTACCGTTCGATGATTGCGTCCCAATCCTCGTAATCGAGTCCATCAATTGCACTGAACACGAGCATTTCGTAATCGGCTCTCGTTAGAATTTTGGGAACATTCTGAAGAACGGCGTCCAGCAGGCGGCGGTTGCTCTCTTGGTTCTTCTGCCGCTGTTGCTGCTGCCTTTTCCACTGTTCCTCCCGCTCGCGCGTTGCCGCTTCCTGCTCGGCCCGGTGATCGGGCTTCCCGTGCACTTCGCACTCGGGATCAGTACATACCTGCACGAGCTCGCCACGCTGGCCGGGGCCTTCGACCACGATGGCAGGGGTTGCTTGGGAGCACTGCTGCTTGGGGGTCTCCCCTTCCTGCTCAGCCTTCGGCTCGATGACTGTGTATTCACTACGCGTGAGCACTTTCTCACCTTTGTTGTTGCTGTAGTAAGCGCGTGTGATCTGCACCAGCCCCACCGTATTTTCTTTTTGGCGTGCGATGTGCGCGTTGACTTTCGCTTGAAAACAAGAAGCATCAAGGCACCGATCATCGTGTGCGAAATCATCAAAGAGCACGGTATTGGCTCCGGTGCGCTTCGGACAACTAATGCACGCTCCGGCTTCGGGGACCAACTCGGCGTCTGCGCGATCAAATACCGAGGCCGCCAGAGTCAGCATGAGGTTGTCGCGAATCCATTGCGCGAGATCGCGAACGGGCAGGGCATGCTTCTCTTTCGTGCGCCAGTCCTCGCGGAAAGCTGCATCAAGGGCCTGTTTCTGCTGCTCTTGCGGCAAACGGGCGATCAGGGCGGCATGGCCTGCGGTGATTTGGTTCGCTTGAAACACCTCCGCGACTTCGGGGATCAGTTCCGCCATGCGAAGCCGGCCATGGATGTGGTTGATGCTTCGGCCCGTCTTGGCTGATATCGAGGCTACATCGTAGCGTGGCTCGGAGGTTTCGAGCAATGCTTTGTAAGCCATCGCCTCCTCATACGGATGCACATCTTCCCGGATGGCGTTCTCCACCAATTGCAGGGTGAGCGCTTCGGAGTCGGTCAGTTCGACCACGCGAGCGGGGAGAGCAAATAGCTCGGCCAATTGCGCGGCGCGGAAGCGGCGTGCTCCGGCTACCACTTCGAAATTCTGAGGTTCCCTTTCCCGAACGATGAGCGGAACCAAGATTCCCTGTGTTCGGATGCTTTGCGCAAGCTCTTGCAATTTGGTTTCGTCAAAGCTACGTCGCGGGTTGGTGGAAGACTCCCGTAATTGGTCAATCGCGAGAGTGCGGAAATCGGCAATAACAGTTTGCTGTTGCATGATAGGTTTGTTCCTTTCGTATGGGTTGGTTAGAGGGTTGCGGTTTACCGCAAGCAGTCCTCAGCGGCTCCAATGGCCGTGAGGATCTGGATTGCAGTGGACTGGATGAATTGAAGGGATTCGGAAAGCGTGGCCTTGTCGCCTTGCCACAACTGGATGTAATCGCTGGCGGCGGTGCCTGTTTCAAGGCCAATCGCGTGACAGACTACAAAGGCAACTGCTTCGGCTTCCGTCTCACGGATGCTTTTGTTGGTTTCGGCGCGGCGTGCACCTCGATGAAGAAGTTCGTGAGCGCACTCGTGCGCGAGTACGCTCAGCATCTCGGCGGGTGACAGGTCCGGCAATACGAGGATGCTTCCGCCCTGGGATAGTCCCTTTGCAGGCGCGATACTGTCCGTGTATCCGAGGGTGATGCCGTTCGCCGCGATGAACTCTTTCAGCCGCTCGGTATAATGCTGCGGGTCACCGGAAACCGTCGCAAACTCGGGAAGCTCTTCGCCTTCGGTGTCGGCGAAATCAAACACGTAGGCTGTTCGGAACCCGAACAAACGCGTCTGCTCGTCTTCGGCGTCCTCCCCTTCGGCCTTCTTCTTTGAGACCATCGGGGCGAGAATGGCGATTCCCTTTGCACCCTTGCGAACATGGCGTCCAAATTTGCGCCAAGTATGAAACCCCGCAACATGGGAAGCTCCCGGACGTTGCAGCGCGATTAACAGGCAGTTATTCCACGAGTAACGATGAAAGCGGGCCATCACCGTGAGGTAATTGACTAGCGCTTCACTTTTGCCGTTTTCCAGTGCGGCGGCGAGTTGATCGAGGGCGTTTTCAGCTAATTGCTTCGCGTGGTTCTGGGTGCTTTCAGGTTTTACTTCCTCCTGAGTTCCACGTGAAACAAGTGCTTCTGATTCAGTAAGTTGCATTTGTATTCTCCTTCTCTCAGCGCGTCGTATCGCGCGCGCCTGTGTCTGTCCGAGCAACAGCGTG
>JBBSHP010000654.1:0-3773 GCA_038232555.1 Bryobacterales bacterium | reverse complement strand
TTGAAGCGCACCCGCTTGTAGTGGGGAATGCCGGTGCGCCATTCCGCCTCGTTCCGGCCGATGAAGTAACTGCTGATGCCGCCCGTAGGCTCTTCGAACTGTATCTCACTTTTTTGGTTTGAGCCGAGTAGGTCCATCCGCACGTCGCGCACGGACATCTGATTACGCCCGAAGTAGACGTATCCGGCCCGCGTGTGACCAAGGAACTGCACCGAAGGATTTGCTTGCCCGCGGTTCGGTTCGAACCAGACGGTCTGCGCCTGTAGGGTGAACCCCCCTAGAAGAATGAAAAGCAATTTCATGGGAATGTGTACGAAAACGGTTTGCTTGAGGCTGTACCCGCTGTAAGGACGATGCTGATAGATCCACTCCCGACGTCACTTGGCAGCGCTGTGTTGATCTGATTCGCCCCTTGAACTAAGCCCGGTGCCGCGCCTGCGTACAGGACCTGAGCGGGTTCTTCGTTGATGGTTGCGGAGACTGGAAGCTGGCACGCGGGCAAGGGATCTGGTGTGAGTTGCCCGCAGCCGGTTGCGTACAAGGTTAGCGTGCGATCGCCATTCGAGACTACGGCGAAAATTCCGGGCGCGGAGGGTGCGACATCGAGGCTGGCCGGAACGGAGGAGCCTACTTTGAGCGATGTCTTCGGGCCTGTCACGGTGTACGGAACTGTGGTGCTGATTTGAGTGGCTGACGAGTACACGACTATTGCCGGAATGTTGTCGAAAGTGACATTCCCAGCCAGGTTGGTTCCGAAGATCGTGATGATTTCACCTGGCGCGACCGGGCCGGTCGCGAACGACGCCGCGTTGGTGACCCCGCTGATCTGCGGTGCCGGCGTCCCGACACTAACCGCGACCACGTTGGATAGTTCCGAGTTCGGATTCTTGGCCGCGATTGTATGATTGAACTCGACGCTCAGATAATGCTCCGGTAGCGTGATCCGGAGCGTGTTTGAATCCACGAAGATCACCGGCGTGAAGGGGAGGCCATTTAACTGAACAACGCTATCCTTCGTGAAGCCGGAGCCGTGGATGAAGACGGTAGTCGCATTCGAACCGATCGGCACCAGCGCGGGATCAACTGATGACAGCACTGGTGCGGGAGAGAGGACCGTCAGAGTAACATCGATGCTGGCGGCACTCCCGGCTGTGGCGTCAGACTCACACTCGCGCTATACACCCCCGGCGCGAGGCCGGGCGGGTTGACCGACACCGCGACCGACGAACCCGTGGCCGTCGCGTTCAACCATGTCGCACTCGACGAGACGCTGAACGCAGGTCCGATGACTACGACAGCTTGGAGGGCCGGAGCAGTTCCCTGCATATACCGAAACGACAGTTGTCTAGGATTGGGGGTCAGCGGCGATGGAGCGAGCGGAGTGCTGTCGCTGATCTTGGCGAGGAAGATATCACCACCTCCACCATAAGTTGCCTGAAAAGCGTTCTTAGTTGGAAAATCATCGGATAGCGTCCATCCCGTAACATATGCGTTGCCCAGGCTATCGACGGCCAAGGCTCCTGGCATTTCACCGTTGTGGCCGCCCAGTAGAGTTGAATAAATTAGTGACTGCGCGGCAGGAGCGAATTTGGCTACGAAAACGTCACATCCGCACACCCCGCCTCCGATGAAAGGCTGAAACGAGCCTTGCAGCTGAAAGTCGGCTGAATTTGTGGAACCGGTTATATAGATGCTGCCGGATTGGTCCACGGCCAGCCTCTGTACCCAGGCGCTTCCCGAGCCCCCCACATAGGTGGCAAAAACGACATTCTTTAGCGTTTTATCCAGCTCCAGCAGGAAGCCGTTGGTAGAAGCTCCGCTTTGGGCTTGGTAGGCATTCTTTGTGGTGAGCCTGGAGTCCGCATAGCCGCCCAGATAAACGTTGCCGGCCTGATCCAACGCGATGCCGGATGCCGCGCCTGCGACCGGACCACCTACGAAGGTCGCCACCGCAATCGAGCCATCAGTACTTAGCTTGATCAGAAGGGGAGTGAGCCCACCAGTCCGAGGGGTACCTGTAGTCTGAATCGCGTTCTTCAGTGGAAAATCCGAGGATGAAGAAGCGGCGGCGATATAGGCATTTCCTTGTTGGTCTGTGGTTATGCGATCACAGCCCTCAGCACCGCTGCCACCAAGGTAGGTAGACCATACTAACTCGCCGCCAGAAGAGACTTTCGCAGCATAACAGTCACCCCCACCGGCGTACGACATCTGGAAAGCCTGTTTTACCGGGAAATCGTTCGAGAAGGTCTGGCCGGTGATCAGTGCATTCGCTTGGCGATCCAGAGCGATACCGGCGCCCGACTCATAATTGCTCCCACCGATATAGCTGGAATATACGAGCGATTTACCATCTGGAGTCAATTTGCTGATGAACGCATTACCGTAAATGGCTTTGAATTGCGTCTGAAACGCGTTCTTTAGGGGGTAGTTCGCGTTTCGCGTGTTGCCGGTGATTACGGCACTACCGTTCGAATCTACTGCCACATCCTTCGCCTGATCAAAACCACCATTACCAACGTAGGCATAGTAAAGAAGCTTTCGACCATCGGGAGTCATCTTAAAGACAACTGGGCTATTGATGAGTGCTGTGGTCTGCTGGAATGGATTGAGATCGGGCTGAACTGGAGCTTGACTGGTACCGGCCAAGTAAACGAATCCCTGTGAATCAATCGCAAGCCCATATCCACCTTCTTCGGAGACCCCGCCGAGATACGTTGAAAACTCAAGAACCGGATCAACCGTCAGAGTTTGTGAGTGGTCATACTCCGCTAACACGAGTTGTACAGAGCGTTCGCGGACCAGGTAATCGCACGCGATCTCGCGCCCGTTCTGATACACTTTCGGGCGCTTCTGCCGCAATCCCTCAATGAGCAGATCGCCGTTCGCATCCACCCGCACCGGCTTGTTGTAGGCAAGCTTGATCTGGTTCGGGTCCGCACCGGGCTTTAGAAGAAAATCGTACTCTACGTTCCGATCATTACCGTAATACACAAGATCGATTCCCACATACACATCCTTGTAGCGGACCCGCCCATATTGCGGAATCCCAGTGTGCCAGTCCTTCTCATAGCGTCCGATGAAGTAGCTGGTGATTCCACCGAGGGGTTCTTCGAGATCGGCATCGACGTTGGGGCGAGCGCCACGCACTTCCATGCGCACATCGCGAATCGCCATTCGATTGCGTCCGAAATAAACGTAGCCATTGGGCGAGTGGGCCAGGACCTGTACGCCAGGATGAACTTGCCCTCGGTTCGGCTCGAACCAGACCGATTGAGCGCCGGCTTCAAGCAAAAAGAGGAAGAAAACGAACAGAAGCTTCATCAGAACACCAACCTCAATGCCAACTGAATCGATCTCGGCCCGCCAATCTGATACAGCGGATTCAATCCACCGTTCAAGCCGCCGCGTCCCAAGCTCTGGCTCACCATCTGTGTCGAGTACCCGAAATTCGTACTCTGCATCGCTCCGCTCGGATCGGCAAACGCTGGATGGTTCAGTACATTGAACATCTCCGCGCGAAACTGGAGACGGGCACGTTCATAGATGGGAAATTCGCGTCGAATCGTCAGGTTCAGTTGTTCAATCGGAAAGCCGCGCATGACATTCCGGCCCAGCGAGCCTTGCCGGCCTGGGTAGATGTTGGGCGTTTCGAACGCATCCGGGTTGAACCTCCGACCTCCGGCAACGTTGGGATCGGCGATAGAGAGCGGCTGGCCTGACACTACGTCCGGACGCCAGTTGTATAAACCATACCCAATGTCTGCCGAATA